>NZ_AUTN01000080.1:0-28681 GCF_000497955.1 Pseudoalteromonas sp. TAE56 | reverse complement strand
CCAGCCACTCGAAACCATAAAATATTGATAAGGTATTTTACTGTGTCGGATGGCGCTTCGCTTATCCGACCTACATTGGCACTGATGAGACTATCAAATTTGATCAAGTCTCATTAATCAAACCTGACAGTTCAGTTAAAATGTATTCAACTAATAACTAGAAGCTGACAACTAGCGTCTCTCACTCCTTTTCAAACCTCGGCACTTTTCGCTTATCAGCCTTACTCATTGCGAGCTCTTGGATTTCTTCTTGCTTAAGTTCTTCAGGTTTATCTTCTAGTGACTCCTGATTAGCATTCTCAAAAGACAGCTCAGTAAGCAGTGCAAAGTGATCAGAACCGTATTTAGCTAAGCGCTTAATACGCTTTACTTTAAAGCCTTGGCTGTGAAATAAGTGATCGAGCGGCCAGCGCATAAAAAAGTAACTTGCATGAAAAGTATTATAAAACCCACGACCTTTTCGAGGGTCTAAAAAGCCACTTATTTGCATAAACAAACGGGTGCTACGCGACCATGCAACATCGTTTAAATCGCCAGCAACGATGGTAGGCCGTGTAGGGTTTTTAAGTGCTTTAGCCACCATTATTAGCTCAGAGTCGCGCGGGCGCGATGAGTCTTCCTCCGTTGGGCTTGGTGGTGCGGGGTGAATAAAGTGACCTTGCATTTCAAGGCCTTCATCGTTTTCAAACAGTATATGAATAGAAGGAATGTCGTCTTCTATTAACTCACATATTTGTGCATCAAGTATTTTAAACTTACTGTATAAGTGCATGCCGTAACGATTATCTTTAGGGCACTCTATGTAACACGGGTAATTTTTTTTAATAACTGATAATTTATTTTCCCACCAGCTATCGCTCTCAAGTGTAATAAGCAGGTCAGGTTGGTGCTCATCAACAAGGCTAATTAACTGCTCACTTTTATGGTTCGACATAAGTACATTTGCCGACATAATCCTTATACTATGGTCTATATGCTTAGGTGCGCTTTGTACTTCTTTTTTAGCAAGCCACGTATACGGGTAAATCCATTTACCTTGTAAAAACATTATAAGAAATGATGTTAAAGCTATAAATACATAACCTATTGCGCTACTTTGCCATAATAAAAACAACGAAGTAACGGCTAAAAAACTGGCAATATAAAATACCTGTAAGCGCACAAAGTCGCAGCTACGCACTAAGTAATGCTGGCTGTACGACATAGGTAATAAGGTAACCAGTAAAAAAAAGCCAATAATTATAGCCAGCGCAATGAGCATTTTAATATCCTTATAAAGTTAATTTAGCGACTTAAAATTGAAAGTATTTCTCGAGTATCGTGCACCATATGGATAACTGTACGGTCTATTTCTATACTCACTGTACCATTATCTCTAGAGCGTTCAATCACTCTACCTCTTTTGTATAAATCGCGTTCTAAAAAGTCGCCTCGGTGATAGCTTTTACTTAGCCCTGGTGGCGTCCAACCTGCGCGAATTAGTTGCTTTGCCTCTTTTTTAGAAAGGTAGCCATTGTCGTTATGCTTATGCGAATGATGATTTTTATGGCCATGTTTATGACCATGCTTATCTTTATGTGGTTTTGCGTTTGCACTGATTGAACATAAAGCCAATACTATTAGTGCTGTGTATATAGGTGCTCTCATAAATAATCTCTAGCATTATTAATAGCTAAAGGTTAACAAATACGGATGAACATCGTATGAAACAACTAACACCTATTTAACGTTGTTTATATTGAGTTTTACAATGGCTTCGCATAATAGCGGGATCGCGTAATTTTAAATGTTTTGTTTTACGTCCTGCATGGCGCTTACGCCAAACTTTAAAACTGCCTTTTGAAATATTGTCGCGCATAAAAACCACCAGCTGCGGATACTTTAATCCGTATAGCTGCTCTATTGCCTCGTAGGGGGTTCTATCTTCCCACGCCATTTCGATAATGCGTGACTGCTGCTCTGAGTTAAACATGGTATATCTCACAAAATTTAACTTATACGCTAGGTAAAAATACTTAGATCAATGCAATTTAAGCTCAGTAACTGTATAATTAGCATTCAGATTATGTATTTAAATGGTATCGAATTTATATTTATGCGCGCAATATTTCTGTTTTTAGCTTTAACTTTTCCCTCGTTATTACTTGCAGCGCCAAGTAAAACTCTGCGCTGCGTTACAACGCACTACCCTCCTTTTACTATTTACGATGAAAAAGCCGATACATTTACAGGTTTAGATATTGATTACATTAAGTTTATTGAAAAAAACTTAAACCTCAAAATTGACGTTATTCATTTACCTTGGGCGCGTGTTAAAAAAGAGATGGAGCTGGGCTATTACGACTGCTATTTCTCATTGGCCAACTATAAAGAGCGTACAGAATATTTAGACTTTACTAGCGAGCCTTTGCATACCACTAAGTTTGGTTTATTCACGTTAAATGAAGATAATCTGCTTATTGATGATTTATCAAAAGCCGCTATAGCTATGTTACGCGGTGTTATTCTTCCCAAAATTATCGCTAAAAAGTACAGCCTTGATGAGAATAATCTGCTTCGTTCACTTTCAACTAAAGACACTTTTGAGCTACTTGAAAAAAAACGCGTTGAATACGCAATAACTAACTATCAAGCGGGTTTGTGGTACTCAAAAGAATATAAAAACATTTATGCTCGGCAATTAAATGAGTTTACATTTCCTACTTACATTGCTTTTAAGCGTGGCGTAATTGATACAAAATTAGTTGATGAACAAATAAAGCGTTTTAAAGCACAAGCTCAATAATTAACTCTGCACACATTAAGAGATAACCAATGTTTACAAAACTACCAAAGTGGGTTGAATATGGCGCGTTTACACTGGCATTTATAGCGGGCATAGTTAACGCTGTAGGCTTATTAGGTTTTGAGCATCAAGCCATTTCGCACTTATCAGGCTCTGTTACTTTGTTGGGTATTAAGCTAATGAGCAATACCTCAGCCGCTTTGCTGTTATTTAGCATACTCATTAGCTTTATGTTGGGCTCGGCGCTTTCTGGCTTTTTACTTGCAGGGCGTTCATTAAAACTTGGCCGCCATTACGACACGCTCTTATTTATTGAAGGCGCTTTACTGTTAGCAAGTGCCTACCTACTTAATCAATCCTATGTTTATGCAATTACGCTTGCCTCTGCTGCTTGTGGGTTACAAAATGCGTTAGTCACTAATTATAGTGGCGCAGTCGTTCGTACCACACATTTAACGGGTATTTTTACTGACCTTGGTTTAATGATAGGTAAAGCACTTAAAGGTGAGCAATTTGATACGCGTAAAGGCGTTATGTTTTTACTTATTATTGCAGGCTTTTTATTAGGCGGTGTAGCCGGTTTTGTTTTATTTGAGCATTACTTAGTGCTGGCTTTGGTGTTTCCTGCTGTGGCTTGTTTTGTTTTATCAATTACGTATCGGGTTTATAGGTTACGTACGCTTTAACGCAACAAGTTTAAAAGCACATTAAAACCGCATATTATAGAGGCAATGCAATATAGATTACTTTCAAGGAATGTATGAAACCTTATTTTTTGCCGCTGTTATTACCCTTCAGCCACACTGCGTTTGCCAACAATCAAAATAACGATGCAATAGAAACCGTAACAACGACGGCATCACGTATTGAAGCGCTATCTACCCCACTGCCTTTATCAATAAGTACACTTAGTGAAGCGCAGCTAAATAGCATAGCGCCTACGCATATTGAAGAAGCCCTGCAACGTGTAGCGGGTGCTAATATTCAACGCGGAAATGGCCAAGAGTATTTACCCGCGCTTCGCTCACAAGTGCTTTCGGGCGCAGGCGCTTGTGGTGGCATATTAACCCTAGAAGATGGCATACCACTCAGAGCCGCTGGGTTTTGTAATATAAACGAGCTATTTGAAGCCCACAGCGAAATGGCGCAGCGCATAGAAGTACTCAAAGGCCCCGGCTCTGCACTTTATGGCTCAAATGCTGTACATGGTGTTATTAATGTAATAACGCCCGATACCACGCAAGGCGGTGGCTTAGTTGGTTTAGATTACGGCTCGTATGGCTATACTCGCTACAAATTACGTGCAGGACAAGATTACGGCAACAGCGGTATAGGCATTAACGCAAGTATTACCGACGATAGCGGTTACCGCGACGACGAAAGCGTAGAGCAACAAAAAGTTAATATTCGCCATCGCTATTCAAATAATAATTTATTACTGACCTCTGGGCTTACTTACACAAACCTAGATCAGCAAACTGCGGGATTTATTACAGGTTTTGAAAGCTATAAAAACGAAGATCTCGCGCAAAAAAACTTTGACCCAGATGCATTTAGAAAAGCACGCGCATTTAGAGCGTGGAGCAACGCAACATGGCAATTAAATAACAATGACGTGCTCTCTACTACGTTATATTTTCGTGACCAAAGCATGGACTTTTTTAAGCACTTTTTACCCGGCACACCGCTTGAAACAAACAGTCAAACTGGTTTTGGCGTACAATCGCTTTATCAACATAATTTACAAAGCAATATAAAAATAAACCTAGGGCTTGATGGCGAATACACGCAAGCCGACTTTACTCAAAGCCAAAATGAGCCCACGCAAGGTTCTGCATTTTTAGTTGCTACAGTGCCACAAGGCAAACATTACGATTACGATGTAAACGCTACGCTTTATGCCCCTTTTGCATCTGTAGATTGGCAATTAAATAAATGGTTACTTAACGCAGGTGTGCGCTACGAGCATATGCAGTACGACTACACCAATAATATGCTTGCAGGTAGAACAAAAGACGATGGCACAGAATGCGGCTTTGGTGGCTNCTGCCGATACAGCCGCCCAGCGAGTGCTAAAAATAGTTTTAGTAATCTATCGCCAAAGCTTGGGGTTAGTTATCAGTACAATACAAATAACACGCTTTATGCGAACTTTTCTCGCGGTTACCGCGCCCCACAAGCCGCTGAGTTATACCAATTACAACGCGAGCAAACTACTGCAAATTTAAGCGCCGAAATAGCTAATAATGCAGAGCTGGGTATTAAAGGAATTTACGAAAAACTACGTTATGGTGTGTCGGTTTACGCTATGAGTAAACACAATACGATTTACCGTGATAGTGACTTTTTTACGGTAAATAATGGCAGCTCTCGCCATCGCGGTATTGAGCTTGAACTTGATTACCAGCTTACAAATACACTCTCACTCAACTTTGCAGGCACGCACGCAAAGCATACTTATACTAACAACCAAATTCTTAACGGTTTAAATATAAACGGCAACGACATAGATACCGCACCGCGTAATATTGCTAATCTCGATTTAACATGGCAAGCACTAAACAATGTACAATTTGCTTTGCAGTGGCATCGCGTTGGTAACTACTACACCGACCCAGAAAACTTAAATAAATACCAAGGGCATGATGTTTTAAGCCTGCGCGCGCAGTGGCAAGTTACCAATAATCTTGAAGTACTTGCTCGCATTATTAATTTAACCAATGAAGCTTATGCAGAGCGCGCCGACTACACCAGTTTTACCGGCGACAGATACTTCCCGGGTAGACCTCGAAACGCGATGCTTTCGGCAACTTATACGTGGTAATGCTTATTTAAGGGCTAAGCTAATTTAACTGATTTAAGTCGCTCATGTATTTCATGGGCGACTTTTTCATTACCTTTTTAAACATAGTAATAAATGCACTCACCGACTCATACCCTAGTAACTCCGACACCTGCTGCACACTTTGCTTATCTGAAAGCGCTTTTAAGGCTGTAATTATATGCAATTGCGTACGCCACTTTCCAAATGTCATGCCGGTTTCTTTTTTAATTAACCGCGCTAATGTGCGCTCAGTTAATGCAAACTGCTTAGCCCATTGTGGTAATGTTTTTCGATTGTTTGGCATGTTTATAAGCTGATCGCTCATGGTTTGAATTACCTCGTTTTTAGATAATACAAAATCAAGTGGCTGTACAGGCATGTCGATAAGTTGATCAAATAACACCTGCGCCAAACGTGCTGTTTTACTATTTAAAGCATAGTGCTGATTATGCCCAGCCAACTCGCACATTAGCTCTTTAACCAGTGGCGTAATGGCTAATGTACACGTATTTAGCGGCATACCGTTTTTACTACTATCAACAAATAAATGACAGAGCTTTGCGTTATCAGACGCCCTATTACTATGCACTTTTTGTGCGGGGATCCAAATTGCACTGTGCGTAGGCACCATCCACATTTTTGCCGACACTTCGCAGGTTACATAACCATGCAGGGCTAAAATTAATTGCCCTTTAGGATGGGTATGCAGTGGTATTTCGTGACTTGCATGGGCGTGCTCTATTTTGGCTATTATGGGCTGCGCCATAGTTTCAAAACCTTTAATGTCGTCCCAGCCAATTGCATCAAACATAGTTTTGTCTGTTTTTAGTTATTTAATGTCATTATCTCTAAATTATAGTTTTTACTAAGCATTTATACTAGCGCCCATTATGCATTAGTAACAACTCAACTTTAATGGCCTTCTCTTTTGTTAAATAACACACCTAAATCACGCTTTGCTGGCATATTGCTAGTACTTGGCATATTGCTTATTGCCGCCAATTTACGTGCAACATTTACAGGTATTGCACCTGTGCTTGAACAAATTATTAATCACTTTGGGTTAAGTGCTTCGCAAGCTGGATTTTTAACAACACTGCCACTCATTGCCTTTGCGGTTATATCGCCAATGGCCGCAACTCTTGCTAAAAAGCAAGGATTAGAGCGCACCTTATTTGTCGCTTTATTATTTATACTTGCTGGTGTTGCAGCACGGGTAATAAATACCTCGGCCATGCTGTTTGTGGGTACCGCTATTATTGGTGTGGGTATTGCTATAGCAAACGTATTATTACCGAGTTTAATTAAGCGCGACTTTCCTGCAAAGGTCGCGTTAATGACCTCAGCCTACGTGCTTACTATGGGCGTGGTATCGGGTGGATTTTCTGCTTTGGTATTCCCGCTGAGTCAGTTAAACGGATTAGGGTGGCAACTTGCGCTGGGTTCATCAGCCATTATCACTCTGGCGAGTATTATTGTGTGGATATCGCAATTAAGTAAACATACTAAACCCGCGAAAATTGCTCAGCACGCTAACACTTCAAAAAGTGTATGGCGTTATTTACTAGCATGGCAAATTACCCTACTGCTGGGCTTAAACTCGTTTTTAAATTATATAATTATTACGTGGTTACCCAGCATATTAATCGAAACCGGCCAAAGTGCTACGCAAGCGGGTGCTTATCATGGGGCTTTTCAAATAGCGACTGCATTACCGGGTTTAATATTAATTCCGCTACTTGCAAAATTAAAAGATCAAAGCGCGCTTAGCTTTATTTTAGCCATGCTCAGTGCACTTAGTGCATTGGGGCTACTTTATATGCCAAACTTTGCCTTAGTGTGGACCTTAATGCTGGGCTTTTGCTCTGGTGCATGTTTTATATTGGGACTGTCGTTTATTAGTTTGCGAACTGACGATTCGCAGCAAGCGGCCTCGCTTTCTGGTATGTCGCAAAGTGTAGGTTATTTACTTGCCGCTATTGGGCCTATGCTAGCTGGTGCATTACACACAACGACGGGAAGTTGGAGTGCGCCATTATGGCTGTGCGCTATTGCCGGAGTACTGTGTGCTTTATGTGGTTTAGGCAGCGGTAAAAACACCACTTTAGCTAAATCAGCTAACGAGTTGCTGTAACCACGAAAACAGGCCAGACGAAGGTTTGTTACTCATGTGTTTTTGCTCATAGCGTTTATTAGTTGCTTCGCGCTGTTCACGGCGCTCTTGTGCTAAATTAGCTTTTGCGGCAAAACGTAGGCGTTGCTCTTGAGTTAGCTCATCATTAAAACTAATGGCTGTTTTTTTAACTGCTCGGCTGCTTTTAGGTGAACTACACATAATATTTCCTCTGTTGTGTAACTACTAAAATAGACAGCCTTTTAGCAAATAAAATTTCAGAAAACTTAACTTTTAATTTAAAGTGAGCCTATACACTCAACTTCTACTAAAGAATCAAGCGCTAACGCCTTTACAGCAAAAGCACTACGTGCAGGATACGGCGCACTAAAATACTGAGTGTAAATGGCATTGAATGCTTTAAAGTCGTTTATGTCGGTAAGCATAACGGTGCATTTAACTATATTGCTCATACTGTAGTTATGTTGCTCTAAAGTGCGTTTAATATTTTCAAGTGTTTGTTTAGTTTCACCTTCAAAACCACCAGCCGCTAACTTACCGGTTGCAGGGTTAATCCCTATTTGCCCCGACATATAAAGCGTATTACCGGCTTTTACTATTTGCGAAAATGGTAAGTTAGGATTAGCTTTGCCTGTATTTAAAAAGTCCACATTACTGGGTTTTGCCTGCGCAAAACCAGTAAGTAGTACGCTTGCTAATAAGGCTTTTTTCATCAGTGAGTTCATCATCTGGCTTACCTTATTTTTGTGGTGTGGTTTCAAAAGCAGGAACTTCGTGTAAATTATTTAACCATGTAAGCGTTGATTGTGACCAAATTTGTGCAGACGGTTTAAACTCATCGCGCTGATCAACCGCACCAATACGCAACCCATAAACACGACCTTCTTTTTCTGCATTTGTAGCATAAAGTGTTGTACCACATGTGCCACAAAAGCCCTGCGCACGCTTGTTACCACTTTGGGCTGTTTTAACAAACTCTTTTGGCTCACCTTGGGTAAACACAACCGAGTTTGGCTCTGCAATTATAACGGCTCTAAATGGGCCGCTCGACATACGTTGGCAATCGCTGCAATGGCAAACAAGTGCGTTGTTATTTTGAGACTTTGCTTGGTATTTAATTTCACCACAGTAACAGCTTCCAGTAATTTCCATTATTTAAATCCTTAATGCTTATGAAGATTGAATCGAGATATAAGACCGGCAATATCGATTCATTATTTTTAAAATATAAAAAAACTGCTCGCCGGTTCATTTTTATATTCGGTTAGGTTTTTTAATTTTTTGAAAGTGATTTTTTAAAAGTTGAGCAAGTGCTACAAACATGATCCGATGTTTTAAATAAAACAGCAATACCACGTTAAGCTAATAGCGTAACGTGGTGTGTTTAAGCTATTTTTATACCAATTCGCTTAATTAAGTTGTCTATTTTGAGGTAAGAAAACCGTGTCGATAACAAGGCAAAAATTTCGTTATTTAGTTGTTCTATATGAGATATTTTTAACGAAGTTAACGTGCGGTTTAATCCCTCAAATTGATTATGTATTATTGCGAGTTGGTATTAATGTGCGTTTAAATAATCAACAGCTAACAGGCTAAGCGCCTTAGTGCCTACTTTAAACGACGATTCGTCGGCATAAAAATAAGGTGAGTGATTACTAGCCACTGTATTTAAATCTTGCTCACTTGGTGTGCCGCCTAAAAATACAAATACACTCGGCACTTCTAATGCGTAAAACGAAAAGTCTTCTGCGCCGGTTATTTTTCCCATTTCCACTACGTTTCCATTACCTGCTGCTTTTTTAAGGCTAGGTAACATTTGCGCAGTAAGCTCAGGGTTATTAATCGTTACCGGATAACCTTCGTGAATGTGTACCTCTGAAGTTGCTCCTGACGATTTAGCAATGTGCGTGGCTGTGGTTTTTATTTTTTCAAATATTTGTGCACGATTATCCATATCAAAGTTACGAATTGTGCCTACCATTTCAACTTCTTCAGGAATAATATTATTACGTACCCCACCCGCTATCTTACCAAACGACACAATAGCAGGCTCTTTGGTAATGTTGATTTGGCGACTAACAATATGATTTACGCCTGTTACTATTTGCGCTGCTGTGGCAATGGGATCAACCCCAGTCCACGGTGCAGAGCCGTGTGCCTGCTTGCCATGTACTGTTATTTCAAATCGGTCTGCACTGGCCATTGCAGGGCCACTTCTATAACCAATTTTACCGCTGTGCAAACTAGATGTTATGTGTAACCCAAAAGCAGCCTCTGGTTTGTATTGTTTAAATATGCCTTCTTTAAGCATTAACTCAGCGCCACCCTCTTCCCCCTCTGGTGCACCTTCTTCTGCAGGTTGAAACACAAACATGATGTTGCCATGCAATTCATCTTTCATATTTGCTAATACTTCGGCTGCGCCCATTAGCATAGCTACGTGTGTGTCGTGTCCACAAGCATGCATTATGCCTACATCTACACCACGGTAATTAGTGGTTTTAGTTGATTTAAAATCAACATCGGCTTTTTCGGTAACGGGTAATGCATCCATATCAGCACGTAGCATTACCGTAGGGCCAGGCTTTGCGCCTTTTAAAATACCAACAACACCTGTGTAAGCAATATCGGTTTGTACTTGCATACCTAACGACTTTAAATGTTTAGCCACAATGCCTGCGGTACGCGTTTCGCGGTTACCAAGTTCTGGGTTTTGGTGAAAGTCGCGTCGCCATTCAATTACCTGTTGCTCTACCTTTTTTACTTGTTGATCAATGTTTGCATTGGCATTAAGCGCACTAAGGGCAGCAAAGCCCAGCGCTATTGAAATTAGTGATTTTTTCATCCTGTTTGTCCTTATTATATTTATTGGTTTTATAATATTGATGAGCACGAGCCCTTATATACTATTGAGAACATAATTAGTTCGCTCTATAACCACTATTACTGAAGGCTCCACAATAATCAATCCCATTTAAGCTAGATGCCCAACTATGAAGGGCCACTTCACTTCACACTGGTTTTATCTATTTTTAGTTTGAAGTTTTAGCGCTAATAAAACCTACCACTTTTGCTTTTGTTGATTTAAAAATGGCACTAAATAGTCCACCAAAGCGCGGACAGTTGGGCTTAATAAACGTTGCGACGGGTAGAGTAAATTCACGGGTAATGGGCTTGGTACATAATCGCTTAATATTTCTATTAACTCACCGGATTGAATTGCCGCATCAACGTAAAAACTAGGCAGCTGAGCAATACCTTGATTCGCTATAGCAAAGGCTTTTAAGCTTTGAGAATCGTTAACTTCAAGGCTACCAGCTACTTTTATTACTGTGCTTTTTCCGTCAATTAAATACGACCATCGCTTGGCATTAGTTACTGCGGTGTTTATTAAACATTGATGGTTTTTAAGATCTTTAGGCGTACTGGGCATGCCGTGAGTGTTTATATAGTGAGAGCTTGCTACCGTTTTAAAGCGCATATTACCAATATTACGCGCGACCATTGTTGAGTCGTTTAAGTGCCCTACGCGTATAGCTAAATCAAAACCTTCTTCCACCAGCTCTACTTTACGATTCATAAGTGAAATTGCTAAATCAACGTCCTGATGCAGCTCTTTAAATTCAGCTAATGCAACCGGCAGCATATATTGCCCAATCATTATGGGAGCTGTAATTTTTATAAGCCCTTTAATTTGTTGTTGCTGTGTTTTGGAGCGGCGAAGTTCGGTGACTTGTGAACGAATATCACTGAGCTTAAGCAAATATGCTTTACCGTCTTCGGTTAAGCTTAATGAGCGTGTAGTACGGTTTATTAACCTAATATCGAGCCATTTTTCAAGCTCGTTAATTTGCCTGCTAACGGCTGAGGGCACTAAGTTTAAACTCTCGGCAGCGCGACTAAAGCTTTGCTGCTGGGCTACTTGCTCAAATACCTGAATTGATTTTAATAAATCCATTACTTACTCGCTAAATTACACTTGGCTATTATTCTAAAAATATCACAAATAATATTATTTATTTGTTATTTTTCATCTTTACTGATGAGTTTATTATTACCTTACATTCACAAAATACATTGTCAAAGGTAATAAAAATGAAAGTATTATTAATAGGCGCATCTGGCATAGTTGGAGCAGCAATAGCGGCAGACCTTCATGATCATCAAGTTATTAAAGCGAGCTTTAAAAACAGCGAACACACGGTAGACATTCAAGATAAAGCCTCTATAGAAGCATTATTTAAAAAAGTAGGAAATGTTGATGCGGTTATATCTACTGCAGGTTTAATTGCCTTCGCACCTATAAACGAGTTAAGTGAGCAAGATTACACAACAACTGTAGGTAATAAATTAATGGGTAATATTACACTATTTCATGTTGCAACTAAGTACATTAATCAAGGCGGTAGTTTTACTTTTACTTCAGGCTTTTTAGCACAAAATCCTGCGCCTGGTTCAGCAGCTGTAAGCATGGTAAATGCAGCGCTAGATTCATTCGCTAAAGCGGCGGCATTAGAACTTGAAGGCACATTACGCGTAAATACCGTAAGTCCTCATTTTGTAAAGGAAACGATGGAGATAATGGGTATGGATAGCACCAGTGGTATAACCGCTGCTGATACAGCTAAAGCATTTAGACACGCAATTGAAAGTAACCAAACAGGTAAAGCTTTTGATGTAGCCGACTATATTTAGAGCTAAAGCAGATTACTTGATGTAACAATTCAACCGGCCTTATTTAACCTGAACCTTGGTTAAGAGGTTTATTATCCAAAGTTCCGGTTATTTATTAACTGAAGCACTGTTATCAAAATAGCTGCTCTAAGCAGCTATTTAAATTAGTAACTTTAAACAGCTAGCAATCTGTTATTTAAGCTTAATTACCGATAAAGTATGTGGATTGTCAGCGTTTTTGTTAACCATATTAGGGCTGTCGAACACGGCGTCAAAATTCATAATAATAATACCTTTACCACGAACAATTAATTCAGATGGTGCATCAAGCTCCCCATGAAGTCCTGTGGTATTGCCATTTTGTGCCTTTAACTCTAATTTACCTTGCATATCAATACTATAAATAGCGTTAGCAAATAAGTATGTAATATAAATTTTGTTAGTACGCTTGTCCCACTTTAAACCGTCGGTTGCTCTACTTCCTGCGCTTGATATTAGTTTAAACATTCAAGATTTTTGGTCAAAAATATATCACGATTCGGCCACTTTTATTATGCCGATGTTAGGTGTTCATTTAGCTCTTAATTTGGGATGGATATTAAAGCTAACAAAACGCATGTTTGCAAAGGAGGCTAAATAATGAAGCACTTAAAACAACAGTGGAAAACCCGCACCAGCATCGTTTTAATTGTATCTGTTTTAGTGAGCCTTATATTGGTGGCTTTGGAGCGAACAGATTGGGCTATGCAAATAAACCTACAAGGTTATAGCCACGGCTCAGCTGAAGGAGAAAAGCCGAATATAGCACCGGTATTGATGTATATTTTACCATTTGTAAAAGAACTCGTTTTAATTGGTGTGCCGATGTTATTAACGCTTGGAATAGCAAAGTTATTTGGATTGATAAAAAAGCGATTTAAAAGAGCCGATTAATTTAAAGATGATTGCTTTAGCTTTATATCCAACTAAGGCAATCATACGTTATTGCATAGGCAACTGAGCACCTATGTAATAACGGTTTTTACTGAAGCTTTAGGTTATGCCTTGTAAGCGTTCGCATTTTTAATGCTGTCAAAATCGTTAAAGCGCACGTTATGCTGCGCCATTACTTTAAGTATTTTTTCACTTAGCATTTGGCGTAAATAAAACGGCTGATTTGGCACAAAATGATGGATGGTATGCGTTTTACCAAAGTTAAAACAAAACAAGTGAAACGGCATAAACAAACGACTCGTTAGTACGTGTGTTTGTTCAAGCATATTATTAACACCACCATAGTAATGCATGCTTGAGGTGACAAAATTAAGTGAACTTGAGCGAATAATATTAGGCGCAATAAGTACGACCATTAAAAATTCAAACACACTCATTGTACTTAACAACCAGTTAGGTGAATTTAGCGCAAGTGGTATAAATAAATCAACGATATGAAATAAAATAACGCTATATAAAACAGCAAAATACGCAGTCGCTATCGGAAACCCCGCATTAAAAACACTCGAAAAACTAAAGCCATTAATTTCTTTTCTAAAACGTTTAGTAGAAATAACTAACCCTAATAGCCCATCGACAATAACTAGCGCACGTAAAAATGGGTTTTTAATACCATTACCCACCAAGCGTTCCTCTAGGTCTTGTTGTGTGCCTGAGGTTTTGTGATGGTGTAAATGCATTTTACGTCGGTACCATGGGCTAATAGTATTTGGCCGCATTAACCATACTGTTAGCATCATAAAGTTATGCATGAACGGCTGATTACTAAAGTATTGTTTATGTATAAGGTCGTGCTCTAATTCATGCGAAATAGACGCCGCAATAGCCGCAAGTACTATACATACCCAAGCAGGTATGATGGCTAAATAATATAAAACACCAACACTAATTAATGCGCTAAGCGATAGCAATAAAATAATTAACCCTAAGGCATTTTGATGTGCAAGTAATGGGTGCTTTTGACGAAGTGATACTTCTTCTGCCTTAATTGCTTTAACAATCGCTTGAATGTTCTGCTTGGCACTTAATTGAGTCATATGTAATGTCTTAAAAACCTTGTTGTACAAATAATACCTGAATTAAACGCAACATCGGAATAAAGCAGGAATAATTATTGTAATACGATTAACTATTACCAATAGTTCAATTGCTTATGTATTCAATCGCATAACAAGTTTAATAGCACTCATAACCTAAAACATTCGCTTTTTGTATCAGCCAAAAAGACTTAAAAAAATTCCCTGTTGAGTATCTTTACTATAAACGATTAATTATCAACCAGTTGTTTATGCAAATAAAAGAAAAGGCTTGCCGCCCCCTCTTTTATTTGTATAATGCGGATACAGAATAAGAGGTATATAAGTATCCTTTTTATTTTAAGTGGTTTTTCTTTATCTTTTTATGCTTAAAAGATTAAAGAAAAATTATGCCAGCGTGATGAAATTGGTAGACATGGGGGATTCAAAATCCCCTTCCGAAAGGAGTGCCGGTTCGAGTCCGGCCGCTGGTACCACTTTTTGAACCTCAGCTAATTATTGGCTGAGGTTTTTTTATGCCTAAAAATTAACTAGTAACTTATACCAATTCACTTAATTAAATGAGCTATTCTGAGGTAAAAAAACGGTTTCGATAACAAGATGAAACCTAGCTCAGCTGAAGCAAAAGCCTTCCATTAAAGCTCTCGGCATATCTTAGGGAGGTACATAAATCTGATTAGCATGCTAATTATGCGTCTTGCTCTTGATTCGTTATATCGCCAATTCGATTATTTAACTCTTCGTCACTAACATCTTCTTTGTGCGTACCAATGATCCATATATGACCAAATGGGTCTTGTAGTGTGCCGGTCCTATCCCCATAAAACTGGTCATGTACGGGTCTTATTAGTGTTGCACCAAGCTCAATTGCTTTTTTAAATACGGTATCAACATCTTCAACATAAAGCATAAGGCTTAGCGCTGTACCACCGAGTTCTTTTGGACTTTTTAAATACTCTTCAGAACCAATATCTGAAAGCATAATATGCGAATCACCAATTATTATTTCTGCATGGGCTATTCCACCATCAGGTAAAGGCATTTGCATTACGTGTTCTGCACTAAATGCATCACAATAAAAATCTATCGCTTTTTGTGCGTCATTCATAATTAAATAAGGTGTAACTGAATGAAACCCTTTTGGTATTGCTGAGACTGCCATAATATTCTCCTTTACTTACACGGTGATTTTTAATATTTAATTAACTAAATATGCGTTTAATTGCCCCTAAATTTAAGCTTAGCTCATACAAAAAATTGCGTTACTTTTCGAGGTTTAAACGCTTATGCCAAGCAGCAATACTTTCATCAGGGTACTCTTCAAATTGCTTGTCACCTTCATTAATGGGCGCATTTACCCAATTTGCTTTACTACCAAGCATTAAATGAGTGCGCTCTGGCGGTATGGGTAACTCATTATCTATTGCACCTGCAAAGGGGTGAACTTGCTCAGGCCAACGTGCATCGTATAACCACAAGTTAGCGCTACAATGCTTACAAAAATGACGCTCTGCTGGGCTGATTTTATCGCCTATTTTTGCATGATAAATAGTTATGTGTTCACGCCCTGTGACTTCAAGCGTGCTGTATTGCGCGTTCAAGTTAATAACAAAACCGCCGCTCCCTGCGGTTTTACGACAAATAGAGCAGTAACATAAATTGTAAGGATAAGGGTGTTTTGAGTTGACTGTAAATACCACTTTACCACAGTGACAAGCGCCATTAAGCTTCATAATATATCCAATTTTATTGTTGGCTTGAACTAATACCTTAGCTAGGTGAGCTTAAAAAAACCACAACACTTACATGCTGTGGTTTTATTTATCACTAACCCATATCGACTAGCGCTTCCAATATCTTAAATTACGCAATGTATTTATAAATTTATCGGCTGAATGTGCCTCTAAATCTATCCAACCATTATCTGCTTTTCCATCAAGTCCTGCCGCTTTAAATAAAGGCTTAGCCTCATTTGTAAAGCCTATAAATTTCATGTGTGCATATGCATCACTTACAAAGTCTTTGGCTTCTGCAATGGCAGCTAGTTTTTTAGCTCCCTCTTCGGTGGTTAGTACAAGTACCGCATCATATAAAACCGATGGACCACCATTAATAACCTGATCTGCTTTAAAGTGCTTACCTTTACTGCATTTAGCACCGCCGACTTGTGGGGCAATAATTTCAAAGTTTGCGCCTTCACTTTCAAGTGCATTAGTAACCGATTCAAAAATTTCTGCATCAAACCCGTCACTCACTAAAATACCTAACTTACGCCCTTTGAATGTATTTGGCGCATTTTTTAAAATACTTAACGCATCAGACACAGGTAAGTCTTTACGTGTTGGCATAGCAGATTCAGCTGGGTCTGGCATTTCTTGCAAGCCAAGTCCTTCGGCCACTTTATTTGCGAGGGTTTCGTCAATATTTAACAAGTGCGATACCAAGCGTTCTCGTATTGGTAAATGCTCAACTTTAGAAAGCTCAAACACGTACGCAGATTGAATATGCGCCTGCTCTACCTCTGTTTGACTTAAATAAAATTGACGAGCTTGACTGTAATGATCGCTGAATGTTTCTGAGCGATAACGCAGTTTATCACCGCCGCTAACTTCAGGCTCGCTTGAGCTTTTAAAGCCATGTACCGGGCATTCGCGCGGGTTGTTTTCGTCGCCGCTCCATGAGTTTGGCTCGTAATTAACACGCCCTTTTGGATTATGCATTGCCATGTGGCCATCTTGCTGAAAATGACGCATTGGGCATTTAGGCGCATTCACCGGAATATGCGTAAAGTTAGGACCACCTAAACGCTTAGTTTGAGTATCTAAGTATGAAAAGTTACGACCTTGCAGTAGCGGGTCGGGAGTAAAATCGAGCCCTGGTACAATGTTTTGAGTACAAAATGCAACTTGCTCTGTTTCTGCAAAAAAGTTGTCTACAACACGGTCAAGCACCATGCGGCCAACAATTTGAACTGGCACTTGTTCCTCTGGTATAAGCTTAGTGGCATCAAAAATATCAAATTCAAATTCATCAGCAAATTGCTGATCAAACACTTGCACACCTAACTCCCATTCAGGGAAGTCGCCATTGCCAATAGATTCCCACATATCTCTGCGATGAAAATCAGGATCGGCGCCGTTAAGCTTAAGTGCTTCGTTCCATACTACCGATTGCATACCGCCTTTTGGCTTCCAATGAAATTTAACAAATTTTTCATCGCCTTTGGCATTAATAAATTTAAAGGTATGAACACCAAAGCCTTCCATAAAGCGCAACGAGCGCGGAATAGCTCTATCAGACATTGCCCACATAACCATGTGCATTGACTCAGGTGACAAGCTCACAAAATCCCAAAAGTTATCGTGCGCGGTTTGCGCTTGCGGAAAACCTCGGTCGGGCTCTGCTTTAGCTGAATGAACTAAGTCTGGAAACTTCATTGCATCCTGAATAAAAAATACCGGTATATTGTTACCCACTAAATCCCAGTTTCCCTCTTGGGTATAAAACTTAACCGCAAAACCGCGTACATCACGGGCTAAATCTGGCGATCCTTTATTACCTGCAACCGTAGAGAAACGAGTAAACACTGGCGTTTTTTCACCTTTTCGCTGAAAAATATCTGCACAGGTTAAATCTTCAAGTGTGTCGTAAGTTTCAAAATATCCGTGTGCACCATAACCTCTAGCGTGCACTACTCGCTCAGGAATGCGTTCGTGATCAAAATGAAAGATCTTCTCGCGCATTATATGATCTTCTAATAATCCTGGGCCACGCTTACCTGCACGTAATGAGTTTTGATCGTCGCTTACAGGGCAGCCCTGCGCGGTGGTCATGGTAGGGTGTTCGTCCGACGCCTTTTGATGCAATTCGCCGCCATGCCCTTTATTACCTGAGTATTTAAATGATTCAGCCATGTTTAGTCCTTCATACAGTTTGATTTAATGGGTCAATAGTTTTTATGAGCTTTAAAGCTAAAAGCGACTATGCAAATGCAAAATAAAGACCAGCCATCCAACCTAGTAAGAAAGGGCTGTACAGATAACAATGTAGTATTTGAGGTGGTTTATAAAAGAAAAAGTTACACAGGTATGTAACTTTTTCAGACAAAAAAAGAGCACTTAAAAGTGCTCTTAGATTTAAATCATTTTAAATTTAGTTAATCTTTGCTTTCGTTAACTAAAATAACTTTACGATGTGGGAAAGGTATTTCGATGTTGTTTTCATCTAGTGCTTTTTTAATTAACTCTGGCACTGTGTAAAGAATATCGAAGTAATGCTCGCCCTTACAAAAAGGTCTTACTAAAAAGTCTACTGAGCTGTTGTTAAGTGTTTCTACTTCAACAAAAGGAGCTGGGTCTTTTAGTATGTGTGGATGCGCTTCAAGTACGGCATCTATAACTTTACGTACAGCCGTTGTATCTTCACCGTAAGCAACACCAAAATGCATATCCACACCACGAATTGGATGATGTGAATGGTTTATAATTTGCACGCCCCAAATTTGACTATTTGGAATAATAACCTGTTGGTTATCGAACGTTTGTAAAATAGTAGTAAACATATCGACCTCAGTTACTTTACCAAAGCGCCCTGCTGCCTCAATAAAGTCATTCACTTTATAAGGTCTAAATATTAGCAACATAACGCCTGCTGCAAGGTTCGACATTGCACCTTGTAACGCCAAGCCTATAGCAAGTCCCGCGGCACCGAGTAAAGCAATAATAGAAGCTGTTTGTACACCAAAGCGATTTAACACAGCAATAATAACGAACGCTAATATGATGTATCGAGCCATGCTGCCTAAAAAGCGAAAAAGCGTGTCATCAAGGTGAGTGTATTTGTGGCATAAGCCAATAATTAAATTGCGTACTTTGCCTGCCAACCACAAGCCCGCAAGTAAAATTGCAATCGCCAGTAATATGTTGGTTGCCCACGTAATTGCAGCGGGTAAATATTGATTAATATCAATGTTGTTTATTATGTCTTCCATTGTTTTTCCTGTTTTAAAAACTTTTAACTAGCTTCAATCCATACTAAGCGCAACAGTTTAACAAAAAATTAACTAAAGTACGACTATAGGAGTAATTTAAAACATAAAGAAAGAGCGTTACCCTCAATACATGTTGTCGCTCACGTAAATCTTTCACCCATAATTTTGCTTTCAATCCTTGGTTTATAGCTTAAATAATTAAACTTCAACTAGTTCATAAATAAAGCTAATACCCGAGATAAATCTCGGTTAACTCTCTTAATTTTCTAATTATTACTGGCACTCATCTATAAATTTACCGATAATCTCACCTAAGCGCGCATATATTGGCGAGACAACACAATTGGATGAAATTAAAAACAAAGGATTATTATGAAAAAGTACTCAATTTTACTTACAGCGGCAGCACTTATTGTACTTGCTGGTTGTTCAACATCTGTTGCAGTAAGAGACTTTGAACAAAACCCTATTCCGCAAACATCAACAATTACCAACAGTGAAGCTGACGTAGAAAAAGGTATTCTAAAAGCATGTATTCAGCTTGGGTGGAAGTGTACGCCTATGAGTGAAGGTAAAATAAAAGGTGTACTGGATATTCGCACACACCAATTAACAATCGATATTGCGTATGACAAAACGGCATACTCAATCAACTATAAAGACTCAATTAACTTAAACTACAACGGCAAAAAAATTCACCGTCAGTATGTTAATTGGGTAACAAACCTTATACGCCATATAGACGCTGAAATGATTTAGCAGCGCGTTAATCTGCTTTAAACATTATAAAAAGCACTAAATATGAATAATAAAAATGGAGAAGCTACCTATAGCTTCTCCATTTTTTAGTTGAGTTTTAAACAGTAATAATTACGTCAAAAATATTACTAACGTTCAACTAGCTAAAAGGCAAAAAAGCACCAAACCTAACACTATTAGTAAAAGTACTCTCCCGTATTTTCACTCTATGATGAATGAGTGATTTTTTACTTATCCCCCTTCGTAAAAACATATTTTATATCTTGCTATAACGCAGCTTCGCTCATATAGTCAGCAAATTATCACACCTTTATTTTGAACACCTTTGTTTATGAAATCTTCTGCTCCTGCTAGTGATTTTGGTACCTTATTAGGTTACGCACCTGGTAATGTTGCTGTGTATTCATCTGATTATGATACGGCTGACGAAAGTATTTATCCTAATCGTAGCGCCTTTCGTAGTTACCTTGATGGCATTTACATGGGCTATAAATGGCAATGCGTTGAGTTTGCACGTCGATGGATGTATCTCAACCATAGTTATATTTTTGATGATATTGCTATGGCTTACGATATTTTTGAGCTGCGTTCTGTGCGCGATGTAAATAGTCAAAACAGACTGCCACTAAACGCGTTTAAAAACGGTGCTAAACATCATCCTCAGGTAGGTAGCTTACTTATTTGGGAAGAAGGCGGCGAGTTTGAAGAAACAGGCCATGTTGCTGTCGTTGTTGAAGTATATGAAGATAAAATACGCCTTGCTGAGCAAAATGTAGGACACCAAATATGGCCAAAAGATCAAAGCTGGTGTCGTGAACTAAAAGCAAAAGTAACTAAAGATGGCGACTATTGGATTGAGTGCTCTTACAGCGACGCCACTATTTTAGGCTGGATGACACAAACTGATGAAACAGAATATGCTGAGCCAACGTCAGAGCTAAACACCGATTTATTTATTATAGAAGCCCATAAAGCAGTAGATACAGGCCAAGCAAACAAGTCATGGTTAAATATTGCGAATGACGATGAAGCTGCCTACGTAGAAATGATGCAAGGCCATAAACTTACATCAGTAGCTGAGGATCAACATAATTACTTTGCGATATCTCAAACGGCGCAGCAAAGCATTGAGCATGCTACAAATGAGCTACATGGCTTATTTATGCATGCAACCGACTATGTACTGCAGCACCCTGAGTTATTAAAAAAGTTCAATTTACCCGATGTTGTGCTTAATAAAATTCGCCAATCGTGGGATAACCGCTTAAACCAATTAATTACCAGTCGGTTTGACTTTGCTCTAACCACAGCAGGTTTAAAAGTTTACGAATACAATTGCGATTCGGCATCGTGTTATATGGAAAGCGGTAAGGTTCAGGGTAAATGGGCAAAACACTTTGGTGTTAAAACAGGTGTAGATGCAGGCCAAAATTTATTTAAAGACCTAGTAAAGGCATGGCATAAAAGTGAGGTAAAAGGTCTTGTTCATATTCTGCAAGATGATGAACCAGAAGAGCATTACCATGCATTATTTATGAAAGAAGCCATTGAAGCAGCTGGCTTTGAGTGTAAGTTAGTAATTGGTTTAAACACACTTAGCTGGAATGAATCGGGCAACATAGTAGATGCAGATGGCGCACAACTGAGTTATGTATGGAAAACATGGTCGTGGGAAACCGCACTTGATCAAATCCGTGAAGAATGCGAAGCCGATCAATCATTAGGTGATAACTTTGAACCACAATTCAAAATTGGTGAAAAGCCACGCTTAGTTGATGTATTACTGCGTAAAAATGTCATGGTGTTTGAACCGCTGTGGACATTAATTCCTAGTAACAAAGCTATTTTGCCAATACTGTGGAGCTTATTCCCTAATCATAAATATTTACTTAATACCGCGTTTGATCTTAACGACGAGTTATTACAAACCGGGTATGTAGTTAAACCAATAGTAGGACGCTGTGGCGCTAATATTCAACTTGTTGATGAACAGCAGCAAGTTATAGAAAAAACAACTGGGCACTTTGCAGAGCAAGACCAAATATATCAACAGTTATTTGCACTGCCTAAAGTTGATGATTACTTTGTACAAATATGTAGTTTTACAGCTGCCGGAAAATACTCTGGTGGTGGCGTACGCGTTGATAAAAGCATGATCATAAACGGCCATAGCGATTGTATGGCACTGCGTATTAAATAAACAATACTAAGCCCGCAATTTTGCTGCGGGCTTAAGTTTGTGTAGCCCTTCCCTCTTTTAAGTTTTATAGCTATCTCAAGCGAGTTACTCCTGATAGAGTAAATTTATCAAACACCACAAACTAAGGTATTTCATGGCGAATCAATTTAATGTGCTTGGCACACGTTTAAAATTATGTTGCGGTAATGGTGGTTACACACGTGAAGGGTTTTGTTATGTACCAGAATCAGATCTTGGGAATCACAGTGTATGTGCAATTATGACTGATGAGTTTTTACAATTTTCAAAATCGCAAGGTAACGACTTAATAAGCCCAAACCCTCTTTACGATTTTGAAGGTTTAAAAGCCGGTGATAAATGGTGCTTATGTGCAGTAAGGTGGCTGCATGCAATTTCGGCTAATGTCGCGCCGCCAGTGGTACTTGAAGCCACAAATAAAAAAGCGCTAGAAATAGTACCGTTCGATGTTTTAAAAGCGAATGAATATATAGCCAAAACTTAAATTCACTTAAGCGTTATTAAAATAAAGTCTGCAGATTTTACAAATGTATGCAGGCTTTTCAAAAATCAAATGCTCCCTTCATCACCTAAAACCTCAAAAAAAACATAAAATCATGTTTTTAAAGTGATTTTTAAAAAGTTCACTTACGGCATAGCAGTTGCTTCATTAAGTTTAAGTCACGCTCATAACGCAACATTTTATATGAGCAACACATTACTTAAGTAGGAGAAATTATGAGTAACAATAACGAATCAAACAAAACAACTAAATTTACCGCGCCAGGTATGAGTGACGAATCAGCTCAAAAAACAATAGCAAAGCTCGATAACCGCATGGTTGCATTGATAGACTTACAGCTTACTTTAAAGCACATTCACTGGAACGTAGTGGGACCAAACTTTATTGGCGTACACGAAATGATAGACCCACAGGTAGACATTGTCCGCGAAATGACAGATACCATTGCAGAGCGAATTGCGACTCTTGGGGGAGTACCTGTCGGTACGCCTAAATCTATTGTAGATCGTCGTACATGGAACGAATACTCAGTAGGTAAAGGGTTAGTAACCGAGCATTTAGCCGCACTTGATAAAGTATACAACGGCGTTAATGCCGATCATCGCAAAGCAATTGAGACTCTTTCTGAGCTAGATGCAGTGTCTGAAGATATGATCACCAGCCAATTAGCTGACCTAGAGCAATTTCAGTGGTTTATTAGAGCCCATTTAGAATCATCTACAGGCGAGCTAAAAAGCTAATATATTAAATCTAAGAAAGCCCAGCATTAATATGCTGGGCTTTTTTTTGCATAAAAATCACTCTATTTATTATCATATATAGATATGTATCAGTAAGCTCTAATACAAAATTAATATAAAAACAATAGAAAATTGGTATTACCAAAACAAATAACCAATAGAAAATTGAATGATTTTATACTCCTCACTATTTCGTAAATTTATAAGCCATACCCAACCTTCAATGAACATATTATTATTTTAACATCACTTAAAAAACAAACTAAATACGTATAAAAGTACGACATAAAATTTAAAAACAGTACTAAAAAATGTATTTAATAGTACAAATAATATAAAAAAACGCCTTTGGTAAACATACTTCAATAAAATTCACTCAAAATATAAAAAATAAAAATACAGCATAAGCCATTAAATTTATTAAATATAAGCAAAATAAAAGAACACTTTGTAATACACCTTGTGAATTTTTGGTAAACAAAGGTTGTAATAAAAGCTGAATTGGACTAATTTCAACCATACCACCTGTATGACACGCTACAGGGAAACAGCAGTTAAATTGGTTAACCAAACCAAGTAACAACACACACAATGACGTAAGTCGTACCCAAACGGGAGAGATACATGAAACTCAATCAAATTACTTCAACATTAATTAATAAACATAAAAGAAGTAGCTCTACAACAATCAGTGCAGCAGCCCTTTTATTAATGGCTTCTTCTACTATTGCAGCGCAAGAGGCTCCGACAGCTTCAGAAACAGCAGCTGCAGATATTGAAGTTATTGAAGTAAAAGGCATGCTAGGTAGTATGAAAGCCGCCGCTATGCTTAAGCGTACTGACGGACGTATTGTAGATGCGATTGTTGCTGAAGACATTGGTAAGTTACCTGATAATAATATTGCAGAAGCACTGCAACGTATTACCGGTGTATCTATTAATACCGATTTTGGTGTGGGTGACAGTGTTTCGATTCGTGGCTTACCTCAAAACCGTGTTGAATTAAATGGTCGCTCTACTATTGGTGACTCTCGTGACGGTATTAGCTTACAGGATTACCCATCAAGCTTCTTAAAAACGGTAGAGGTTGTTAAGTCCCCTACTGCCGATATGATTGAAGGCGCATTAGGCGGAACAGTTAGTCTAAAAACGGTTCGCCCATTAGAGTTAGATAAACTAACTGGTGCTGTTTCATTAGATGGTGAGTACGCTGATAAAACAGAAAAAGTAGCGCCTATTTTTAGCGGTTCACTTGGTAACAATTGGGATTTTGATGAAATGGGTACCTTTGGTGCCATTGCTATGTTTTCGTTTCAAGATCGCGAAATTCGTCAAGATGAAACGTCTAGCCGTGTTAAACCTCAAGACATCGAAATTAATGGCCAAGAAGGTAATACACCAAGTGGCAACGCTATCGTACGAGACGAGCACAGTGTTGAGCAATACGTAGAACAACGTAAACGTACTGCTGTAAATTTATCACTTCAATGGGCACCGCAATCTGGTAATGGCATGGTGTATCTAGATTTAAGTGGCACTAAACGCTCTGGTGAGCAAAGTGGTAACTCTATATTAGGTGTTGCGGGTTCACTATCAACAGATGCAAATACAACTCAAGATGCTAACGGCGTAAATAATTACACGTTAACCAACGAATTTGGTATTCCTAAAACATACAGTGACTTTCGTGAAACCGACTCGTTTTCAAATGCACTTGGCGCAGAGTGGAACCTTACTGACAGTATAAAAATCTCTGGTGAAATTGCGGTAGCATCATCAGAAAGTGTAAGACCAGATTCTGAATTTACACTTCGCCCAATCGAAAAATCAACATTTGAAGCAAGCGGCGGTGTTGATTTAGTAAACCATTTATATGATGGTGCATTTTCTCAAAACGGTAATAAATTACCAAGCATCATTCATTCAGATCCAAATGCATTTACTGACCCACAAAACTTAGCACTACGTACGTTTAAAAGTGAAGATAGAAGAACAGATAATGACGAAACAGCTATTCGTTTTGATGTTGAAATGTTTGAGCCACTCAGCAGCTTGAGCTGGGTGTCTAAAGTAAAAGCAGGTGTACGTGTTACTAACCGTGATTACGAATACGAGCAATACAAAGTAGAAATTAAAGACATTTACAAAAATGCATTTAACGACTCAGATGGTTCATTAGCTACTTTATGGGTTGATGACTACAACGCTGCTTTTTCAAATAGCTTCACAACAGTTAGCCACGACAACTCTTTTGACCAATTAGGTCATTCGGGGCAAAACGACCTACTAACGTTTTTAAGCTACAACGGTTTATCTAACCCAGCAAATACTTATGCTCAACTTCAGCAGTTACTTGCAGGCACAAACCTAGCGTCAACAGGCAGTCTTTCAGATAACCAAGAGTTCCAAGAAAGCGCATACCGTAACGTAGTTGAAGATACAGCTGCCGTATATATATCAGCATACTTAGACTTTGATAACATTACTGCGATTGTGGGTGGTCGTTATGTGACTACAGATTTAGAATCAAGCGTGTTCCTTAACGGCGAAAAAGTAACTGGCGACAATGACTACAGCGACTTTTTACCAAGCTTAAACGTTACGTATAACTACTCAGACGAAACATTATTTCGCTTTGCTGCTGCAAAAGTTATGCGACGCGCTGACTTTAGCGAGCTAAGCCCTGCGTTTGACGTTAATAACGACATTACAGGTGCAACGCAAGGCTCTATTGATTTAGAACCATACCGCGCAACACAATACGACTTATCTGTAGAGCATTACTTTGATGAAGGTAACGTACTATCTTTCGCAGTATTTTATAAAGATGTTGAGTCTTTCTTAAGTAACGAAAGTAGCTGTCAAGCTGCATCAAGCACTTCAACAGGTCAAAACGTAACTCAGTGGAACCAAGTATGTCAGCTTGACGTTGCAGGTGTATCACAAGACAACCTAGTTTACTCAGATGCAACAGACTTCCCAGTAGATGCAGATGGCTTTAACCATGTTGCAGGCTTGCGTGATGCAGGACTAACAGGTATCGATACAGTTAAAAATGTAAATGGCGAAAACGGCTCAGTACAAGGCTTTGAAGTTGGTTACCAACAGTTCTTCACAAGCTTACCTGGTGCATTTTCTGGCTTAGGTATTAATGCAAACTACACGTATGCAGACAGCGAACAACCAAACGGAAACCCGTTATTAGATATTTCTAAAAATACGTACAACTTACAAGTATTTTGGGAATACGAAGGGTTCTCTACTCGTATCGCTTATAACTACCGTGACAGTTTCTTAGATACTGAAAACGAGAAACGTGTAGAAAATATTAACTCAGACGGCAGTATTTCAGCAGAAGGCACTGTTTACGGTAATAACTATCGTGACGACAGAGGCCAGTTAGATTTCTCTGCAAGCTGGGATATTAACGAAAACATTACGCTAGTAGGTAATGCGACTAACTTAACGGGTGAGCCTTCTATCTACCTATCTGAACTAGGTGGTGCTTGGAAGTACACTGAAGCGGATCGCCGTTACAGCTTTGGTATTCGTGCTAAATTTTAATTTTCCCTAGAAACTAAAGCCTGCTTTTATGCAGGCTTTTTTACGTCTATAAAAAAATGACACTTTTGTTAAAACACAACACAATTTTTATAACTGAATATTTATTTAAAGCAATAAAATTATCATTGAATAATACTCCAAACTAAAATTTAGCTACCGTGTAAACAATATCAACCTCCTGCACATCACCTTTAGCGCACACCATAAAAATTCCACCAAAACCAAGTAACCTTGCGACTTGGTTATAAAGTGTCTAGTATTCTAAATGCCGTACTCATAATTGGTACGAAAAAGGATTAACAATGTCTCTAAAATATATAACAACAATATCAATCACATTATCATTACTATTATTAACAGCATGCGGCTCTGGGGGAAGTGAAACAAAAGTGGCTGTAAATACTGAAATAATAAAATCAACAGCAATCATTAATAACAGCCCCCTAAATGACTACAAAATAATTATCTATGGAAATAGCCATAGTTCGCAGTTAGGGGGATTATTAAATACGATTATTACAGCGCAATTACCTAACACTTCAGTTAAAACGATGACTGTCAGTGGCCGATTTTTAGATGAAATAGTCGCCGTAGATGCGAATGTCGATAAATTAAAAAGTGATAATTGGAGTCATTCTATTTTTCAAGGACAAAAGTACTCACAATCAGGTTCGACTGACTACCCTACGAGTGCAACTGAGCGATTAATCTCGAACGCAAAAGAGCATAAAATTACACCAATTTTATTTCCGGAGCATCCTCAAAAAGGGGATCCCACAGAAGCAAAGCTGGTTTACGACCTCCATTTATCAATCAGTAAAAAACAACCTAGCTGCATAGCGCCTGTTGGCTTTGTATGGAATCGAGTATTAGAAATAATGCCTAGTATAAACCTTCATAGTGCCGACGGTAATCACGCATCCTATGCAGGCAATGTCCTTACAGCGATGACCTTTTATCAAATCATTACCTCAGAATTAACAGATACAATGCCATTTATACCTGCTATAGATTTAACACAGCAAGAACAAGCCTTATTTGCACAAGTAGTAACAGAAGTACTTGAGTTATATCCGGCATGTGGAGCTAAATAATCTTAAAAAATTTAAAAACTAGATTTTAGATTTGGTTATTTCCAGAGGCGTTCGATATCAGTAGATTAATACCATGCACATAATCTGACTAAAAAGACAAACGCCTCAGGAGCATTAACTTTTATAATTAACTTTTCTGCCAAATTATAAATTTAATATCTTGATAAATAATCACCTGCAATTTATTAAAATAACCACCGTCCTAGCTATACTTATTTTGTTATTAAATTTACTATCGAAGCGTTACCACCAACAGGAAAATTGCAGTGCTGTCGCGTTTATATAATTTTATGCCGGGTTTAGATACATTGCTGCACTACGAGCGACAATGGTTTGCTGATGATGTAAGAGCGGCGCTATCGGTAGC
>NZ_AUTN01000079.1:0-109745 GCF_000497955.1 Pseudoalteromonas sp. TAE56 | reverse complement strand
TTGGCTGTTAGAACTCAATCTGTACGAGTGCCCACACAGATGATTGCTTTATATTTTTAAAGAACGTTGCGATTAAAGTTAAAATTTATCTCGCTAGGGCTGCGCATATTACGCGTTCCTATTTTTTTGTCAATACTTAAATTTGAACTTTCTAAAAAGATTCAAACTAAGTTTTACTTAACACCCTGAGTTGTTCACGCCTCGCTATGCGTTGACGTTTCCCGTCTCAGTGGGGTCGCATTATAGGGAGATCCGAAAACAGATCAACCCTTTTTTGAAGGAAACTTGAAATAATGTGCTGTTCGCACACATTTACATCGAAATGGTTACTTTAAACACTAAAAAGGCCCTGATGGGCCTTTTTAATTAGTTTACTATGAGCTTCCACCCAAGTTTACCTTGCTGTTTAGACTCTTGTTGTAGCTCGCTAGCCATTAATGGATGATCTTTTAACCAGTTACTTTTAAACTTAAGGTCTAACACTTCATTTTTAGCAGTTAACTCAAACTTAGGCAGTACATCATCTTGTCTGCGCATTGATAAGATGACTGCTATTCGTAGTAATCTCACTATATATTGCGCTAATAGACTATTTACGCCGAGTGAATTAAAACAGCCTTTTGGAAAATCAGAACGATGCGCATCCGCTACCGCTACTATTAATTTATGCTCTGACTGTGAAAAACCAGGCATATCAGTATTTTCCAAAATATAAGCGGTGTGTTTATGATACTGCTTATATTCTATTAGTAATCCAATCTCATGAAGCTGCGCTACCGCTTTTAATAGTGGTAACCCATTTAAACTTTCAATTGGCCAATCTTTATCAATACTTATCGCTAACTGCATAGCCAAGCTTGAAACTCGACACGCTTGTTTTTGATCAACGTGATAACGACTCATAAACCCATCAACTGTGCGTTTACGAATGTCGTTATTATGAAACTCCGGAACCATGCTATATAAAACACCTTCACGCAGTGCTCCACCCGCCAATCCCATTTTTTCTATTTCAAGAGATTCAAAAAGTGCGATTAAAATTGCGAGTCCTGATACAAATACCAGTCGACGGTCTTCACTTAATCCAGGAAGGTCTAGCGCTGCAATGGTGCTAAATGCAATTGCTTGCTCTTTTATAGTGTTGAGCTTTTCAAGCGTGAGTAAATCGTCAAGATTTTGAGCGACCATAATTTCTTGAATTGCTTGCACTGTGCCAGAAGCACCAGATGCAATTTGCCATCCCGCTGTTTTATATTCTGGAGAAATTTCATCAATGACTGTACGAGCTGCCTTTATAGCTGCGTTAAAGTTACCCTTACTTAATTGGCAGTCTTTGAAATAGCGTTCAAGATAGGTAACACACCCCATATTGAGGCTTTTGTAATGTAAGGCATCAAATGCTTTACCAATTACAACTTCGGTACTTGCACCACCAATATCAATAACAAGCTGTTTGCCAGTACAAGATGAAGTATGAGCAACACCTTTATAAATTGTGCGCGCTTCTAATTCTCCGCTAATAACATTAATGCTATGGCCAAGAATCTTTTCTGCATGGTTTTTGAATACTTCGGCGTTAGTTGCCAACCGTAAGGTAGCTGTTGCTACTATGGTGATGTTTTTATCTGGGATATCTTGTAGACGCTCAGCAAAAAGGGCAAGGCATTCCCAGCCTCGCTGCATTGCTTCAGTGCTCAATACGTTATCTTTATCAAGCCCTGCGGCTAATCGGACTTTGCGTTTAACACGTCCAATTGTTTGTAGACCGCCAGCAATTGATTTGGCTATAAGCATATGAAAGCTATTTGAGCCCAAATCAATAACTGCGTATACATTTTTTTGCGGTTTAAGTTGCCCCACCGTTCAAAAACCTCTAGTTACTACTACTTATACAAACGGTCGCTTACGACCGTCCTTTTTGGTAACTATTATTTGGGCGACGTCCGCTGTTATTACTACGGTTACGTGGACCATTTGAATAGTTGCGCTTTCTTTGAATAATAGGCTGAGTTAAATCATCTAGCAATGCTGTTTTATCATAATGAGATAAAGGAATGCTGTGCTCTATATATTCTTCAATTTCATGTAAGTTATAAGCATATTGCTCACACGCAAAACTGATTGCGTGGCCTGATGCGCCAGCACGACCAGTACGACCAATACGGTGTACATAATCTTCACAATCGTCAGGTAAATCAAAGTTAAATACATGACTTACTTCTGGAATATGAAGACCACGCGCAGCAACATCTGTAGCAACTAAAAAGTCTAAGTCGCCCTTGCTAAACTGCGCTAATATAGTTTGGCGTTTTTTCTGGTTAACATCACCAGTAAGCATGCCTACACGATGACCGTCTGACTTAAGCCAAGCATAAACAGTTTCACAACTGTGCTTAGTATTTGCAAACACGATTGCTTTCTCTGGCCATTCTTCTTCAATTAAGGTTAACAACAGCTTAATTTTATCTTCTTGCGAAGGATGAAATAGCTCTTCTTGAATACGTTTACCCGTTTTAACGTCAGGTTCAATTTGAACATGTTCTGGGTTTGTCATGTGCTCAAAAGCTAATTCTTGTACGCGATATGATAATGTGGCAGAAAATAATAAGTTTAAACGCTTTGATGTATCTGGCATACGATCGAACATATAGCGAATATCTTTGATAAAACCTAAATCGAACATACGATCAGCTTCGTCAAGCACGACTACCTCAATTTCATTAAGGGTGTAACAGCCTTGCTTATACAGATCAATTAGACGACCTGTAGTACCAATTAAAATATCAACGCCTTTTTCTAGTTGTGCACGTTGTTTTTCGTAATCTTCGCCACCATATACTAAACCTAAGTTAAGATTACAGTGCGGCGCTAAAATTTTAGCATCTTTGTGTATCTGAATCGCAAGCTCCCGAGTAGGGGCCATGATCAGGGCTCTTGGATGTTTACTAGGTGCTTTGCTAGATTGTAATAACCGATGGCACGTGGCAGTTAAAAATGCCAACGTTTTGCCTGTACCAGTTTGAGCTTGGCCCGCGATATCGCGTCCATCACAAATAAAAGGTAGGCATTTTGCTTGAATAGGTGTGCAATATTCAAACCCATTCTCGGTTAAACCGGCAACCACTTCCGGTGCGATAGCAAAGTCTGAAAACTTTTTATCGGTTAAATGTGTCTTAGTCATAGCGTTTAAGCATAACGTTTAAACTTGCAATAAGAAACAAGAGTGTTTAAATACGCACTAAATATTTCGCCTAACTAAATCGGAGAGCGCAATGAGCGAGAAAATAATCCAAATTACTGACGATAGCTTTGAAGCTGACGTATTACAATCAGACAAACCAGTACTAGTAGATTTCTGGGCTGAATGGTGTGGACCTTGTAAAATGATCGCCCCTATTCTTCACGAAGTTGCTGATGAATACGACAGCCGTGTGACTGTTGCTAAATTAAATATCGACCAAAATGCTGGCACACCACCAAAATTTGGTATTCGTGGTATTCCTACTTTACTTCTTTTTAAAGATGGCCAAGTAGCTGCAACGAAAGTAGGTGCTCTTTCAAAAACTCAACTTATCGAGTTTTTAGAAAACAACATCTAACTGTAAGCTAGAACAATAAAAAGGGCTTTTTGCCCTTTTTTAAATTTATTTTGTATAAAGACTGGACGCTTTGCCAGTGAACTGCTAGTTTATAAAGCCAACTAATCCTTAGTTATATTCAACAAACCTCACTCAACGATCAAAGCGATTTTGAGTATGACAACTGTAATAAAGAACCCACCAATATGCATTTACGCGAATTAAAAGACAAGTCCATTAAAGAGCTTGTAGACTTAGCTGAGTCCATGGGGCTCGAAAACGTAGCCCGCTTAAGAAAGCAAGATATCATTTTTGCCATTCTTAAATCCCATGCCAAAGGCGGAGAGAATATCTTCGGCGGCGGTGTATTAGAGATTTTACAAGATGGTTTCGGCTTCTTAAGATCATCAGAAGCCTCTTACTTAGCTGGCCCAGATGACATTTATGTTTCACCTAGCCAAATTCGCCGTTTCAGCATGCGTACTGGCGATTCAATTTCAGGTCTTATTCGTCCACCTAAAGACGGTGAACGTTACTTTGCTTTACTTAAAGTAAATGAAGTTAACTTTGATAAACCTGAAAACTCTCGAACTAAAATTCTTTTTGAAAATCTTACTCCATTACATGCAAACGAACGTTTTCGCATGGAACGTGGTAACGGCAGTAAAGAAGATATTACAGCCCGTGTACTTGATTTAGCATCTCCTATTGGCCGCGGCCAACGTGGTTTGTTAGTAGCTCCGCCAAAAGCGGGTAAAACAATGCTGCTTCAAAATATTGCACAATCAATTACGCACAATCATCCTGATGTAACATTAATGGTTTTACTTATTGATGAACGTCCGGAAGAAGTAACAGAGATGCAACGCCTAGTTAAAGGTGAAGTTATTGCATCAACGTTCGATGAGCCAGCTTCTCGTCACGTACAAGTTGCCGAAATGGTTATCGAAAAAGCAAAACGCCTAGTTGAACATAAAAAAGATGTTGTTATCTTATTGGATTCAATCACTCGTTTAGCACGTGCTTATAACACCGTTATTCCTTCATCAGGTAAAGTACTTACTGGTGGTGTTGACGCTAACGCATTACATAAACCTAAGCGCTTCTTTGGTGCTGCACGTAACGTTGAGGAAGGTGGTAGCTTAACAATCATAGCTACAGCTCTTATCGATACTGGCTCTAAAATGGATGAAGTTATCTACGAAGAGTTTAAAGGTACTGGTAACATGGAACTTCACCTTAACCGTAAAATTGCGGAAAGACGTGTATTCCCAGCTATCGACTTTAACCGCTCAGGTACTCGTCGTGAAGAATTACTAACAAAACCAGATGAACTTCAAAAGCTTTGGATTTTACGTAAAATTGTTCATGACATGTCAGAAATTGATGCAATGGAATTCTTAATCGATAAACTATCGATGAGCAAAACCAATGATGAATTTTTTGATTCGATGAGACGCCAATAAAAGCGTTTTAATTGAATAAAAAAAGCGCCTAAGGCGCTTTTTTTATGTCTGGATTAAATACAGTTTAACTCTCATTATACTTTTTAAGTACACTCTGCAGTGTATCAACGAGCGCTTTAAAATCATTTGCACTGCTTTTTTGGGTTCTGTATAGAAGTGCTCTGTCTAAATTTTTAGCCGATTGCGCAATTTCATCCAAACCAAACATTTGTGCAGCCCCTAAAATGCGATGGCTATCTTTTTGTAGCGCACCTAAATCTTCGCTTATAAAATGCTGGGTAATCGTTTCACTCTCCAAAGCAAAGCTCTGCTTGAAACTAATCACAAGATCGCTCATATCAACTTCATTTTGCTTTATAATTGGCTGATCTTCTGCATTATGTAGGTGATTAGAGAGCGCTTTATAAAATGACTCTTTGTCTATCGGTTTACCTAAGTAACCTGTAAACCCTAACTCTAAGTAACTATCTACTTCATGACTCATAGCATTTGCTGTTAAAGCAAAAATAGGCCGTTCAAAACCACACTGTTTCAATAGTTGGAAAGCAGAACGCCCGTCCATCACTGGCATTTGAATATCGAGTAATACTAAGTCAGGGTATTCTTTTAAGCACTGCTCTACCGCTTGCTCACCATTTTCAACAGCAATAACCTCGAGTCCCATTGAGCGTAAATAGCGGCTTATTAGCCTACGATTATCAGGATGATCCTCCGCAAGTAAAACACGACCCGCCAATCGCTTATTTTCCTTAGAAGTACTTTGAGCTTCAATCATGCTTTGCGATTTATTTACTTCTGCGCACGGTAAAAAGAACGAGAACTGACTGCCCTTTTTGTATTCGCTTTGTACGCTAATATAACCGCCCATCATCGCGGCTAATTGTTGCGATAAGCTAAGGCCTAACCCTGTACCACCAAAGCGACGGCTAATGCTGTTATCTGCTTGGCTAAAGCATTCAAAAATAAGCTTTAACTGTTTAGAGCTCATACCAATACCGGTATCTTTTATAATAATAACCAGCCCTTGATCACTCTTATTTAAAGCAATGATGATCCGGCCAGCGTGAGTAAACTTAATAGCATTGGCACACAGGTTTATAAGAACCTGCTTTACGCGAATCAAATCGAGCTTAGTGTAAAACTCATTACCCACTTGATTGTCTAAAATAAGGTGTAGATTTTTTGCTTTTGCTTGGGTAATAAACATGGCATGTACATCACTTACGAGCTCGACAATATCAAAGCACGAAATATTTAACTCTAATCTATTGGCTTCAATTTTACTTAAATCAAGTACATCATTTATTAAGCTTTTTAAATGGTCACTGTGACGCTGAATTACTCTTAATTCATCTTTAAGTGACTCAGGCTCATATAATTCATTAATTAAGGCATCTGTTTGCCCTAAAATAGCAGTTAGTGGAGTGCGAATTTCGTGACTAATATTAGCTAAAAACTGGCTTTTAACATCATTGGCCTCTCTGAGCTCTTGTGCAATTGCCTGCAATTCTGCAGTACGTTGCGTAACTTGTTCTGTTAACTGCTGCTTAGCGCGTTTTTCTGCACCACGACGGTAAAGTGCAATACCTGTTACTACAACTAACAGTAATAGTAAAAAAGAGAATAAAGTAAGCTGAGAACGCTGCGACATTTTCAGTTCTTGCACACGGCGATCTTGTTTAAGTTTTTCTATTTCCTGGTTTAATTGTGTTGCTTTAAATTGATGCTGAAGCACCGCTAGCGCGTTAATAATTGCCGTACTTCTGAGTTTTCGCAGCTCACTAATGTATTTTTGTTGCAAAGCCATTGCACTTGAATAATCGCCTTTACTCGCTTCAAGAAGTGCTTTGGCCCCCAAGCTTTCCCTAATTATTCGCTCACTGCCGTATTCATGGGCAAGTAAAATAGCTCGATCTAAATTTATTTGAGCCTCATCTAAATTGCCCTTAACAAACTGAATCTTAGCCAGCGCATGTAACGCATTAAGCTCTAAATTATGGTTATCTATTTTAAGCGCATAGTACTCACCTAATTTAGCTTGCTCGTATGCTTCATCAACTTTTTTCAATACTAAATTAGTATTTGCCAAATTAGTATATTGTGTAGATAACTTATTGTAATCATTAGCTGAAATATAATATCGCAGCGCTAACTGATAATAATGTAGTGCTAAATCAAATTGGTTGCTCTCCATATGAGCAACACCCATATTGTTATATACCTGCGCAATACCGCTTTTATCATCTAATCGCTGATAAACTTTAAGTACATCTTGATAAAGACTAAACGCACTATCGTAGCGTGATAAGCGTATATAAACGCCAGCTATATTAAGTAGTATATCGGTTTGATCTTGTTCACTGCCGTGCGCTTCGTAAATAGCTTTTGCTTTTAAATAAAACTCTAGAGTATCGCCTAACTTGTTCATATTAAAATAGGCCAAGCCAATATTATTTAGTAAATTTGCTTGTTCAAGTAATTGCTCATTTTTTTCAGCTAATACTAGGGTACGGCTGTATTCAATAATGGCTTTTTGAAATAAACCTTGATAGAAGAGCACCACACCTTGCATTTTAATTGCACGAAAGTGCTCATCAGGAAAGAATGTATCTGAAGTATGTTGTTCTAGTAATTTAAAATAGTGTAAAGATTCTTTAAAATTATCAGCCGATAACGCACTATTACCCAATGCCGAATAAACAGCGACACGCTCTTTTTTGGAGGCATCTTTATTAGTAAGTAGCATGTTTGCTAATTGTAATTTAGGCTCCCACTGTACTTCGTTTTTGAATTGCTCAAATAAAGAATCAGTATTTTGGGCATAACCAGGAGCTATTAGTACACAGCATATAGTAAATAAGAGGCATTTTAACTTGCCCAGCATAATTTTAATCCTTCAAACCGTTACTTATATCAGTGTAATCTTTATTGAAGATACACCAACTACTAGGGCCTAAACAATGCTTAACCCACTGATTGATGAGATTTTTGAGCTAATACTAACAAAGCAGGTTTGGCAAGTTCATACTTTAGCAGCAGAACTGACCACCCGTAGCGCTATGACCACTCTCGATAAAAGTCCTGAACGTGATTTATTTAAACGTAACTTTTTAATTATGAATGCACTGTACCAACTGCAGGCACAATTATGCCCTCAGAGTTTACTCATTTCAGCTCTGCATATCGAGCTTTTAGAAAAAGGAGATAATAGTTTAGTAACAACAAACGAGAATTTGCGAGATTATTATTTAGATTGGCATAATTACGATACTAGTGAAGAGCAGATTGATGAGCTTTTAAATAGCTTTTGGCGTCAGTTTAAAACGACATCGCCACAACAGGCTTTAAATGAAAATGAATTTAAAGAGTTGGCTTTAGAATGGAAGTTACCTGAAAATTTTACTCTTAAAAACGTTCAAAAGCGCTGGAGACAACTTGCATTACAAATGCACCCAGATAAACCAAGTGGGTGTGAAGTGAAGTTTAAAAAAATAAAATTACAATACGAGCAGCTAAAGGTAGCTGCTCGTTAATCTATTAATTTAGAAGTTTAAATTAACGAGTAAGGCGACGAGCGCGGATTTTTCGCCCTTTAATATTACCTTCGGTTAATTTACGAAGCGCTGGTTTTGATGAATTACGTTCAACAGCAACAAATGCTACGTTATCAAGTACGTTAATTTTACCTACCTGACGACCTGCAACACCATCTTTCCCCGTTAAAGCACCTAAAATATCACCAGCGCGCACTTTTTGCTTTTTACCTGAATCAATCATTAAAGTAACCATTTCAGGGCGGTACGGCGGCTTGTCTAATAAATTAAATGGTGGCATTTGCTCTGGCGTAATATCACGCTCGTAATGTTCGCCTATTTGAGCAATTTTAAACGCTTCTGCTTCACCGTAAATAGAGCATGCAATGCCCTTTTTACCTGCGCGCCCAGTACGACCAACACGGTGAACATGTGTTTGCGTATCATGTGCCAAATGGTAGTTAATAACCATATCCATATCATCAATATCTAAACCACGTGCAGCAACATCGGTAGCAACAAGTATTGAAGCACTTTTATTTGAAAAGTGAATTAACGTACGTTCACGATCGCGCTGCTCTAAATCACCGTGTAGCGAAACAGCACTAAAGCCTTCGTCAGCTAAATCGTCACACACTTGTTGTGTTTCTACTTTGGTATTACAAAATACAACACAGCTTTGTGGTGTAAATTTAAGTAGTAATAATTTTAGCGTTGGGTAGCGCTGCTTATTATTATCCATTTTGTAGAAGTACTGCTTAATTGTACTTTTGGCTTGTTCTTCTTCTACTTTAACCATTTCTGGGTTTTTAAGTACACGCTTAGCAATTGCTTCAATAGCTCTTGGGAATGTAGCACTAAATAACAATGTTTGACGATTTTGTGGAATACGCTCAATAATTGCATCAAGTGTGTCTTGAAAACCCATATCAAGCATTTGATCGGCTTCATCAAGCACCAATGTTTCAACATCATCTAAACGTAAAGTACCTTTACGAATATGGTCGTCAACACGCCCAGGCGTGCCAACAATAATATGCGCACCATGTTCAAGCGAGCCAATTTGAGGACCAATTGATACACCACCGCATAGCGTTAATATTTTAATATTGTGGATACCGCGCGCTAATTTTCGCATTTCAACCGCAACCTGCTCAGCAAGCTCTCGGGTTGGGCATAAAACTAACGACTGAATACGAAAGCGTTTTACGTTTAATTTAGCGAGTACACCTAAACTAAACGCAGCAGTTTTACCTGAACCGGTTTTTGCCTGAGCAATGATGTCTTTACCAGCAAGTACAGGCGGTAAACTTTGTGCTTGTACGGGTGTCATGTGGGCATAGCCAAGTGTTGATAAATTATCAACGAGTCCAGTCGGTAAAGCCAAAGATGAAAAAGCAGTTGAAGTCACAGTAAGTTCCATAGCAATAAAAATAACGTGGGGGAAAGCCCCACTAAATATGCCGCTAATAATAGCAGAATTCGTAATTAGCAACCATTAACAAACACATAATAAAGTACGTTAACAAAAGGTGTTGAAAATGATAGTAGTTTGCATTAAGATCGCGATTGTTTTTTACATAACTGCGCTGGAAGCAATCAATGAAACTGAATTCTCTTTACCTAGCACTACTGGCAAGCATTACAACAAACGCATATGCAAACTCTACCGACCTTGAACGTATAGAAGTAAAAGGTAGCTACTTTAACGACTACAAAGTAGACAACGCTAATGGCGCAATGAGAACATCAGCTTCATTACTTGAAACCGCACAATCTGTAACCGTAATAACAGACACTATTGTTAACGAACAGCTCGCCACTACACTTGGCGAAGTGCTAACAAATGACGCCAGCTTAACGGCAGGCTCACAGCAACGAAACCGTGAAGTATTTAACCTACGTGGGTTTGAGCTAAGCTCATCAACAGGTTATTTACGTGACGGCCATCAGCATTGGTCTCACTATCAACAACCAATCGAAATTTTACAACAAGTTGAAGTAATTAAAGGCCCATCAAGCATTTTATACGGTCAGTCAGGCCCTGGTGGCTTGGTTAACATGGTAACCAAAAAGCCAACTGTAACTACACTGTTTAATGCCAGTGCCGATGTAGATCAGCATGGCTCAACTCGTTTTATGATGGATGCCAGTGGTGCCTTGACTGAATCTGAAGATTTACGTGCACGTGGCATATTAGTAAAGCAAGACGTAGATTACTGGCGTGAATATCAAAATGGTGAAAACCGTGAGCGTGACCGCTTTTTAGGTGCTTTAGTTGTAGATTACGATATTAGCGACAATGCATTAGTACGCGTGCATTACGACCGTACAGACGACGAAGCAGGTTTAGATACGGGTGCATGGATAGACGATAACGCCAAAGTAATTGGTAGCGACAAAACAATTCGTGATATGTCTTGGGCATTTACCGATATAACGGTAGAAAACGTAGGTTTAGACCTAGAGGTATTTTTAACCGATAACTGGCAGGTAAAGCTTGGCTATAACGAACAAACGTTTGAGCGCCAACGCTTTGAGTCAGCACCGCGTATGCCAGGCGGCTTTGCTGAAGGTGACAGCTATGAATCTCGCCCTTACGATCGTTTTGATGATTGGCAGTTTAAAACCGCATTTATTGATTTTATTGGTGAATTTGAAACAGCTGGTATTCAACACCAATTATTAATTGGCGCAAACTCATTGGATTACTACTATGGACAACGCCGCACGTCTGCCGACTACTTCGACTTTTCAGCAGGGCAAGCAGAACCATCTCGCCCATCAGTAAGCTATAAAACAGATGATACAATAAGTGAAACTGAATACGACTACTACGGTATTTACGTTCAAGACTTAATTTCGTTTTCGCCAGAGTGGCAATTATCGCTAGGTGGACGTTACGATAAGCAAACGCGAGAAGATGCAGATAACGAATCATTTGTACCAAAAGTAGGCGTGCTTTATCACCCAAATGCTTCTGCAACTATATACGCTAGTTACTCAGAAGGTTTCGAGCCTCAAGGTAGTGAAACCTTAATTGATGAAACAGATGTAAATAACGGTATGAAATTAGATGCTATTACGTCTGAGCAAAGAGAGATTGGCATTAAATGGCAGTTATTTGATGACCGCCTAATGCTTACCAGTGCTATTTTTGATATTAGCAAAGAAGGTACTCTTGTTAGCGAACAACTTGAAGTTCCTATTGGGTCATTCACAAGTGAAACAAACCAAGTAGGTGAACAACGTCATAAAGGTGTTGAGCTAAGCGCTCAAGGTGCCGCTACTGACCGTTTATTTGTTATGGCGTCAACTATGTACCTCGATGCAAACTTTGAGCGTGACGAAGAACTTGAAGGCAAACGCCCTACCGATGCACCAAAATGGTCGGCATCACTTTGGACTCGTTATGAATTAAACGACGCAATTGCACTTAATGCAGGTGCTTTTTACGAAGGCGAGCGTTTTGCTGATAGCGCCAATACAATTACTAAAGATGCGTACACTCGCGTTGATGTAGGTGCTACTTATAAATTTAACTTAAGTAATACCGATATTAATTTACGCCTTAATATCGAAAACTTATTTGATAAAAACTATTTAGGTGGTGGCGGTACTAGTAATGTAACTGTTGGCGAAGGCACAAATCTTCGTTTAGCTGCGCAATTTAGCTTTTAATTAAACGCTTAAAATAATAACTTAAAATAATAACTTAAAATAATAACTTAAAATAATAGTTTTAAAATATAGCCCGCGTACATTTACGCGGGCTTTTTTATATCTAAACGTTTATACCTAACTGCATTAAACCTATTACAAAGTCTATTCATCTCATCTATTTTTTATCATGTTTGTTACATGCTCTAATAGCGCTAATTATTAAAAAGGCCTACCAAAATGAACAAATTAATTACCGCACTGCTGCTTACTAGCAGTATGGCTGCAAACGCTAATAGCGCCGAATTTACCCAAAAACAATTACAACAAGTAGACGAAGTACGCACTTCTGCTCTAAATAGTGATTTAAGCTATAAATTACTAGAGTCATTAACAACTGAAGTTGGCCCACGACTTCCTGGAACCGAAAACGACAAAAAAGCGGTTGCATGGGCTAAAGCTAAATTTAATGAGCTAGGTTTTGATAAAGTATGGCTTGAAGAAGCGACCTTCCCTGAATGGCGCCGTTATAGCGAAAGCGGAAAAATACTAACACCAAGCGAGCAACCTCTTCATTTAACTGCATTAGGTAACAGTATAAGTACACCAAAAGATGGGATCACAGCACCAGTAGTCTTGTTCGAAACACTTGATGAGTTAATTGCTGCACCAGATAACAGCTTAAAAGGTAAAATTGCGTATATTAATTACCGCATGAACCGCGATATAGACGGCAATGGTTACGGACCGGCTGNCCATCATCGTTTTGCACACACTGGCGGTAGTTACTACAAAGAAGGTGTTACAAAAATACCTAACGTAACAATTGCTAACCCAGATGCAGACCAAATCGCACGACTTATTGCATTAAATAAAGACGTGTCGGTAAATATTAATGTGCAAACCGAAAATCTAGGTGAAGGAACAGGTTATAACGTTATTGGCCAATTTAATGGTACCGAAAACCCTGAGCAATATGTATTAATTGGCGGGCATTTAGATTCTTGGGACTTAGGGACTGGCGCACTAGATGACGGCGCAGGCGTTGCACTAACAATGGCNCAGCCGCTAAACATATTAGTGATGTAAAACGTCCTAAGCGCAGTATTCGTGTGGTACTTTTTGCAGCTGAAGAGCTAGGTCTTTGGGGTGCAAAAGCTTATTTTGAAGAGCATAAAAACGAGTTAAGCAATATTGTTGCAGCCGCTGAGTCTGACTTTGGTGCCGATGTAGTATACGCTTTTGAGTCAAATGTAGATGCCGCTTCGCTTCCTGTAGTACGCGCAATAGCAAAAGAGCTTGCATCATTAAATGTTGAATACATTGGTAAAAACCAAGCGAATGGAGGCCCGGATCTAATTCCACTTAAGAATGCAACGTCAGCACCTATTTTTGAACTTGCTCAAGATGGAACTGATTACTTTGATTACCACCATACAGCTGACGATACGCTTGATAAAGTAACACCTGCTAAGCTTCGTCAAAATACCGCAGCATACGCCGTATTTGCTTTAATGGCTGCCGATGCTAAAACAGCAATCAAGCCTAAGGCGCAAACTAAATAATCAGACATACTTACTTACAGTTTGCAGCTTTGATTAATGCGCTCCTTGTTTTACCTTTAGGTAATTAAACAAGGAGCGTGCTTTATGTTACTTTTCAACACGAGTGAATCATTTCCACATTTTGCACAAACAATACGCTGCCCACACTGCCAAAGTGACGCCTACCATTTAGTAAATAAAAGCCGCTATTTACGATTTAGTATTTTGCCCATGCTCGCCTTAAAATTAAATTACAAACGCGAGTGCTATCAATGCGGAAAAAACGAACCTGTAAAAATAACGCAGCTACCATTAATAGAAAAACTAAGCCTACCTAAGTACTTTATTGGCGCTTTTTTATTGCTTTGGATAATCACCTTCTTTTATCAACAGTATCTTGATAACGAAGCTCAAAAGCAAAATTACTTAAGCACGCCAAAACTATACGATACCTATTTAGTACAGGCTGATAAATTTACCCATGAACCTTGGACTCTTACAAACCTAAAAATTGCTCAGGTGATAAGTTTTGACGCGCAATTTACTACCTTTCAAGTAAGTAACTACAGCTATAAACGAAACAACAGTGTTACGCTGGCAATGCGTACTAGCCAATTGGTACAAAATAACTATTTTTCAACTAACACCATTACTCTCCCTCGCAATGAAATAAAGCGCTTATATAATGACGAAGTTATTTACGACGTACTACGCCCATATGCCAACAGCCTTTATGGCGGATTTGTGATGTTTCCTCCTAAACCTAAGCCACTATATAAAGGCTTAAAGCTCGATAAAAATAATCAACAAGGCATTATTTATTTTAAAGATGGATTATTTGTTGAAGCATTTGATAGCTTTAAATTAGCTGCTGAAGCAGGCTCTCAGTGGGGGCAATTAAATTTAGCGCAGATGTATCGTGATGGTGAAGGAATAGCTCAAAATCATCAACAAGCTATTTACTGGTATAAAAGGGCCATAGAGCAAAAAAATACTAAAGCACAATTTGAATTGGAATCTCTTTGTAAAACAATTATATGTGAATAAAGCAGTAAGTTTCTTACTTACTGCTTTATTCTTTTATAACTCTAAATGTTTATCTAAAAAACTAAGTACTTGTTTGTAGTAATCAGTTCTGTGTTCTTCTTTGTAAAAACCATGGCCCTCATCTTCCAATAACACGTACTTATAAGGGTGGTCAGCTTTTTTCAATGCAGCCACNATTCGGCTTGCTCAATAGGAGCTCGCGCATCTTCACCTGCGTGAACTATGAGCACAGCGGCTTTAAGCTTATCTACATTATAACTAGGTGAAAATGCCTTCAAAACAGCTTCATCAGTGCCTAAAACGTTTTCAAGATAATTTTGTCCTGTACTACGCCCTGAGATATCACCTTCTTCAAACATTAGCGGTAAATCATAAATACCAACAGTGCCTATGGCACACTTAAACATCTCAGGCTCTAAAATAGCGCTCTGCAAAGCTGAATAAGCACCAAAGCTTGATCCCATTATACAAATGTTATTTTTGTTTACTGTGCCATTAGAAATTAAAAACTTAACACCATCAATAATATCAAACTGTATATCAGAACCCCACTTTTGATAGCCTGCTTCTTCGAAGTTTCGACCAAAGCCACCTGAACCTCTAAAATTAACTCTTAGTACAGCCATTCCCCTGCTTGCTAATAACTGTACCTCAGAATCATAACCCCAATAATCACGAGGACCATGTGGACCGCCATGGGGCATTACAACTAGAGGTAAGTTTTTACCTTCAACACCATTAGGAACAGTTAAATAACCATAAATAGTTAGACCATCCCGAGTTTTATATTGAACAGGTTTTGTTTTTGAAAGCTCATTTTCGTTCAGCCAGCCACGCGCTGAAAATAATATTCTTAGCTTATTTTGCACCCCATCGTATAAGTAATATTTACCAGGATTGGTATCACTTGATGCGTAAATAACATTAATATCGCCATTAGAGGTGCTACTGACTAACTGCACTTGGTCGCCTTGCAATGCTTCTATCAAAGATTTTAAGCGAACACTCTTATGAGAATCTTTATCTATAAAAGCATAGTTTGGGTAACCTAACTCACTTTCTATTGCAAATAACTCTTTTGAAGCTTCATCAACCCATACTCTTTTTGGAGATACATATTGTTCTTGATGGACTAATTCTATTTCCTTAGTATTTAGATTTAGTTTATACAACCCTTCAGCTTCGCCACCAACAGAAGCAGTCATATAAATGCTGTCACCAGATTTATCAAAAGCTCTTAATCTAATATCGCCATAATTAACTTCTCCTAAATTTAATTTCTTCCAGTCACCACCTTCTTTTTCTTTAGTATGTATTTTTGCATCTATATAGTTATCTGTAGATACTGAAACACGAACATTACCATCGTGGTCAGTTAAAAATTCGGCCATACGTGATGGAGACAAAGTGACTTGCTTTCTTTTGCCAGTATATACATCTACTTCATATACAATAGTATGAGGTTCATTACTCGAGGTCCAAGGGTAGGTAACTACCAACATTTTTCTTTTGTTAGTAACTAAGGGATCTAATACAAATGAAGTTCCGTACAATGGGGTCTGCCTTTTAAGGCGTGTACCTGTTTGCATTTCACCATGGTAACCAATTAAATATTTACCTCTAGCCCCGTTAGCATTTACGCCAAATATTTCACCATGATATTCTGGGTGGTCTTGCCATCCTTTTAGGTACTCTTTAGTAACGACAACTCGCTCATTATTAACCCAATGGTAATCACCAACTTGGGCATTTCCTTCAAAGGCAACTGCGTGAAGCATTTTAAAGTTTTTAGTATCAAAAATAACAAGTGCATCTTTACCAGCAACTTTGTTTATAACGGCTAAATATTCGCCGCCAGGAGAAATAGTAGCGTGATTAAACTCTTTATTTTTACTAAAGTGCTCCACGGGGATTTGGGGCTGCTTTGAAAAGCTAAAGAAGCTTACCAATAACAGAGGTACCAACAAGCTATATCTTAAAAAAAAATTCATCATAATTCCCTGTATTAACAACAAGAAGCCATAATATATAAAATTAAATAGAATGTAACCAAAATGATGCTTTTTTGTATCTATTGTTTTTTAAATAACTTTGTATAACTTACATGTACAAGCACAACAACTAAGCCAGCAATAACGCCTAGTAAACCATCAAACAAGAGAGGCGCTAATACTTCTCCTGTGCCGCCAGCAACAGACTGAGCATAGCTTGTTACATCCAACTGAGTATGATGTAGTAACTCAACGCCATGTACTAAAATCCCGCCGCCTACTAAAAACATTGCAATGGTGCCTGCAAAAGCTAAAAACTGCATTAATCTAGGTGCAGCAGCTAGTAAGCCTTTTCCGAGTAACTCTTTAAATTTATTTGCTGACACTTTAGATTGGTTAAGTAAATAAAGCCCAGCATCATCCAGCTTTACAATACCGGCCACCAAGCCATAAACGCCAATCGTCATTATAATTGCGATAACACAAAGCACTAAAGCTTGGTTAAGCAATGTAGCACTCGCCACTGTGCCTAAAGTAATAACAATAATTTCGGCAGAAAGAATGAAGTCGGTTCTTATTGCGCCTTTTATTTTTTGCTTTTCGTATTCGACTAAGTCTAATTTTTCATCCTCATCTACCACTTCATTGTGATGAGGCAAAAACTTAGCAAATACTTTTTCAGCTCCCTCAAAACATAAAAACAAACCACCCATCATTAACAGAGGTGTTATTAACCAAGGCAGCCATACGCTTATTAANGGCGGGTACGAGTATCGTTTTATTTAAAAATGAGCCCTTTGCTACAGCCCAAACAACAGGTAATTCACGCTCTGCTGCAACACCTGTAACCTGCTGGGCATTGAGTGCTAAGTCATCGCCTAGTACACCAGCCGTTTTTTTTGTTGCTACCTTACTCATAGTCGCAATGTCGTCAAGTAAAGTGGTTATATCGTCTAATAACGTTAAAAGGTTAGTGCCTGCCATAAAGCTTCCGAGCTCAAAAAATATTGCTATAAACATAACGTAAAGCGTAATTTTCACCAACGGTTAATTTTGCTTTGTTATTCTCATACAAACAAAACAGATAAGTCATCTAAAAATCGTGGCTTAAAAGTAAATGGAGGAATGATGAAAGTATATTTGGCTATAGTGTCCGGTTTACTTAGCTTAACGGCATGTAACGACCCGCAAATAAGTACCACCTACTTATGTGATAAAAGCACTGTTAATCTTAATGTTATTAATCAGAGCAATGCTGAGCTTACTTTCAATAATCATACTTATTTACTTAATCGCGAAAGAAGTGCATCCGGTAATAAATATATAAATGAAGATGTTTTATTTTGGGGGAAAGGTAACAACGCAATGCTAATAATTACAGGAAAAAAATACCAATGCGTTACAGAGTAAAAAATAATATATCCAATTCAATGCTGAACTAAATAAAGTAATAAAGCGTACTAAAAGAATAACCACCCTATAAAGCCAAGTTAAAAACTAATTAACTCATACATATTTAAACTGTATTGAGGGTACTCTAAGTTTTGAGTGCAAATAATGACTTGCCTTGTATGAACTGGGTATAATACTTCAACTCTTTTGCTTAATAGCGGCCCACAATGAAATATAAAGATCTACGTGATTTTATCGATTTGCTTGAAAAAAAAGGCGAACTTAAACGTATCACCCAAGAAATCGACCCGTATCTTGAAATGACCGAAATATCTGATCGCACATTGCGTGCTAAAGGTCCCGCGTTATTATTTGAAAACCCAAAAGGCTACGATATGCCGGTGCTTACAAACTTATTTGGTACACCAAAACGCGTAGCAATGGGCATGGGCCAAACCGATGTTAGTGAGCTGCGCGAAGTAGGTAAGCTACTCGCTTTTTTAAAAGAGCCAGATCCACCAAAGGGCATTAAAGAAGCTCTAGGCGCTATACCGATTTTTAAGCAAGTGCTTAATATGCCAGCAAAAGAAGTTAAAAAAGCGCCTTGTCAGCAAGTAGTTTTAGAGGGTGATGATGTAGACTTAACTAAATTACCTATTCAGCATTGCTGGCCAGGTGACGCAGCACCATTAATTACTTGGGGCCTTACCGTAACTAAAGGGCCTTATAAAAAGCGCCAAAATTTAGGTATTTATCGCCAGCAGCTATTAGGCAAAAATAAAATAATTATGCGTTGGTTATCACACCGCGGTGGCGCGCTTGATTTTCAAGAATGGTGTAAAGAAAATCCAGGGCAACCTTACCCTGTCTCGGTAGCACTAGGTGCCGACCCTGCTACTATATTAGGTGCAGTAACGCCTGTACCCGACACATTAAGCGAATATGCGTTTGCTGGTTTATTACGTGGTAGCAGAACCGAAGTTGTTAAATCTATTTCCAATGACTTGCAAGTCCCTGCCAGTGCAGAAATAGTACTTGAAGGTTACATTATGCCAGGTGAAATGGCGCCAGAAGGCCCTTATGGCGATCATACTGGTTACTATAATGAAGTAGACGACTTTCCTGTTATGACCGTGACTCACTTAACGCATCGTAAAAACCCTATTTATCACAGCACATTTACTGGTCGTCCGCCTGATGAGCCTGCGATCTTAGGTGTAGCACTTAATGAAGTGTTTGTGCCGATATTACAAAAGCAATTTCCTGAAATCGTTGATTTTTACCTGCCGCCCGAAGGGTGCTCGTACCGTATGGCGATTGTAACAATGAAAAAACAATATCCTGGTCATGCCAAGCGCGTGATGATGGGAGTTTGGTCGTTCTTACGTCAGTTTATGTATACCAAGTTTGTAATTGTGTGCGATGACGATGTTAACGCCCGCGATTGGGAAGATGTTATTTGGGCTATAACAACCCGAATGGATCCAGCGCGCGATACAACATTAATAGAAAACACACCTATTGATTATCTCGATTTTGCATCGCCAGTCTCTGGCCTTGGTTCAAAAATGGGAATGGATGCTACCAATAAATGGCCTGGCGAAACCACCCGCGAATGGGGCGAGCCTATTGTTATGGATAAAGACACCAAAGACCGCGTAGATGATATTTGGGAAAGCCTTAATATTCTTTAAGTGTTTATATGTAAGTACATAACAGGCTATAAAATAACCCTGCAGATATGCTAGAATCGAGTCATTCGATTGCGTATCTGCTGTTAAAAGCGCTGCTAAAAGGTAAAAAATGCAAACATTAAAAGCTGAAGTTGTAGCTATCAGCCCACTTACAGAATTTGTTCATAAAGTAATTTTAAAGCCACAACAACCTGTGACCTTTGAAGCTGGCCAATACATGCAACTCGTATTGGGCGAAAAAGACAAACGTGCTTTTTCTATAGCTAGCCGCCCTTCACAGTGCGATGCAATAGAACTGCATATTGGCGCGTCAGGTGCCGATTCGTATGCAATGCAATCGCTGGAACATTTACGAAACGCCCATACCACAGGGCAGTTAGTAGACATTGAAGCTGGCCTGGGTATTTCACAGTTGCGCCTGCAATGTGAGCGCCCTATTATTTTACTTGCCGGCGGTACTGGTTTTTCATACGCAAAATCAATGGCTGATCACTTAGCTGAAATTAAGTGCGACCGCCCTGTATTATTTTACTGGGGTGTAAAAGAAGAATCTGCTTTATACGCACATACAGAAATGCAAACATGGGCCGATAGCCACAAAAACTTTGAGTTTATCCCTGTGGTAGAAAATCCATCTGCTAATTGGCAAGGTCATACTGGCTATGTACACAAAGCAGTAATGCAAGATATTGTATCGCTTGAACCGTACGATATTTATATGGCCGGTCGTTTTGACATGATAGGTATAGTGCGTGATGACTTTATTACTCATGGTGCAATACGCGAAAACATGTACGCAGATGCATTCGCATTTATCAAATAATTGAAATTTACTTTCAGTTATAAATAAAGGCACCTAATCGGTGCTTTTATTTTATATAGCAAAAAATATTTAATAGTTAAAATCTATCAACCTCATCAATATAAACAATTTCCTAAATCCCTATCTATAAACCATACTTTGTATAGAACATCAGCGGGAGAGACCCAAATGCTAAATACAAAAGTAAAAGATTTTATGCAACGCAAGTTGCCAAATATCACACCAGATACAGAAATGACGACAGCCATAGCAGAATTACAAAAATTTAAACTACTTGGCGCACCAGTATTTGATAAAGATAAATGCCTAGTCGGATTTATCTCAGAGCATGAACTTTTAAAACCGCTTACGCAAAGCAGTTATTTTTGTGATGGGATGGTTAAAGTATCGCAACTTATGCAAACAGAGGTAGTGACTGTTAGCGGCGATACCAACATTATCGAGCTTGCACAGCAGATGCAGCCTGGTAAACCAAAAAACTACCCTGTTGTAGAGGGTGTTAAAGTAATCGGCATGATCAGCCGAGCAGATGTACTTAAAGCACTCTACGATAATTACATGAGCTGCCAAACACACTAAATTACAGATACAAAAATGCCGCTTATAAAGCGGCATTTTTAATGTTCTTAAATTAACGTGCGCTAACGAGTGCTGAGAGTTCTTTTTTATCGCCATCGCTTAAAAATGCTATTTCTAACGCATTTTTTTGCGCTTTTTCCATATCAGCTTGTGTTAAACCAGCTTTAGGTGCTGCAACAGTATATTCGTACTCAATTTCAATGCCTTCAACTGCTGGGTCATCAGTATTAATACACGCTAAAATACCGTGATCTAAAAACTGTTTAAGTGGGTGTTTAGCTAAGTCGTTCACTGTGCTAGTTTGAATATTACTTGTTAAGCACGACTCAATACCAATACGGTTATCGCGTAAGTAATCCATTAATTTTGGATCTTCAATTGCTTTAACGCCATGCCCTATTCGGCTCGCACCTAACTCGTTAATTGCTTGCCAAATACTTGGGGCGCCAAGTGCCTCTCCAGCATGAATAGTCGAAGCTAAATAAGCATTTCGTACTTGCTTAAAGTGATCTACAAATAACTCCCCCGGAAAACCAATTTCGTCACCGGCTAAATCAACAGCCACTAAATCATTTTTAAATGCGAGTAATGCATCAAGCTCTTTTTGACATGTTTTTACGCCATAAGTACGCGATAAAATACCAATCAAGTTAGCTTTTATATTTGCACCCTTTGTTGCTGATTTAATACCATCAACAACCGCTTCTACAACCCCTTCAGGGTGTAAACCTTGGCTCTGCGCCATGTAGTAAGGGCTAAAGCGAAGCTCTACATAATCAAGGCCTTGCGCTTGTGCATCTTCAATGTTTTCAATCGCTATGCGTCTACACGCATCGTAGTCACCAAGTACAGTGACACCCCAATCTAGCTTTTGTAAAAAAGCCATAAGGTTTGGCTCAGGGTCAATAACTTGAACATGAGGAATTAATGCCTCAACGTTATCTGCAGGTAACTCTATATTAAACTGACGACCAAGTTCTAATATGGTTTGCGCACGTACATTACCGTCTAAATGACGGTGAATATCTAGCAAAGGTAATTTTCTATTGATCATAATAGCAACCCAGTTTAGTTAAATTTGCGCGCATGATACGCAGATATAGTTATTTTTCAAGTGTATATGGTTTGCGTTAAGTTTAAGCGGTCATATGTCTGCTTTTTGTGCAAAAAATAGCGTTACTTATTTATTTGATAAATAATGCCAAAGAGTTTTAAAAAGCGTATTTGCATCAATAGGTTTAGTAATATAACTATTCATTCCCGAGGCTAATGCCTTTTTAACATCATCGTCATGGGCGTTCGCCGATAGTCCTATTATGGGTAAATCAATTAACCCTAAATCACAACGAATTACTTTTGTTGCTTGGAGTCCATCCATTCTTGGCATCTGAATATCCATAAGAACAATGTCGTAGCTATTTTCGGTTAGCTTTTCTATGGCTTCAAAACCATCGTTAGCAATGTCGGCAATACACCCTTTCGTTTTTAAAATGGCATTGGCAACATGCTGATTAAGCGGGTTGTCTTCGACTAAAAGTAATTTATAGTTTGTGAATGATAAAGTACTTACATCTATTTCGTTATATTGCTGCTGTATTTGCTCTGCTTTTGGTAAAGGCGAGATGAGCGGCAAACTAAATGTGAATGTAGAGCCCTTTCCTTCATAACTAACTAAATCAATTGCACCGCCCATTAGTTCAACCAATTTTCTACAAATACTTAACCCTAAGCCAGTGCCACCATATTGACGAGAGGTTGAGCTATCGGCTTGCGCAAACGGTTTAAATAATTGTTTTTGTGCTTCGCTACTAATACCAATACCCGTATCGTTAATACTAAAGTAAGTCATTTTTTTAGATTGCCAAATTTTCAGAGTTATCTCACCTGCTCCTGTAAATTTAACCGCATTATTGAGCAGATTCAGCAGCACTTGTTTTAAGCGGATTGGATCGGCATTAATAACCAAATTTGATGTTTTATCAAAATCGAGACTTAACTTTATTGATTTAATGTCAGCTTCAAACTGAAGTAAATTGAGCATTTCATCCGCTAAACTCGCTACATTAATGGGCTCTTGTATTAAGTCTAGCTTGCCTGCTTCCATTTTTGAAAAGTCGAGCACATCGTTTAATACCCGCAGTAAAACACCAAGTGCCCCATCTGCTTGTTCAATGTAACTTCTTGCTTGTTGCCAATCATTTTGCTGTAGCGCTAAATAATGCAGCCCTTTTATACCGTTAATAGGGGTGCGGACTTCGTGGCTCATATTTGCCAAAAATTGTCCCTTAATATGACTCGCTTCATCTGCTTTTTGTTTTTCTTTACGTAAAGTATGTGTTTGCTTAGCCACTTGTTCGCGAATTTGTATGTTTGTACCAGTAACTGAAATCAAAAATGTAATCAATAGCCACACAAACAACATCCCTACTATTTGTGCAAGCCAATACATTAACCAAGACGTTCTAACTATTGGTTCATATAACTCGACCTGCCACATGCGTTTGCCAATCAACAATTGATATTCTTTAAACAGCATTTGCGAGTTATCGGTATCGGCAATATAAATTGCCTGCTTTTTCCCTGGTATCGTTGTATCAAAAAAATTGGCTGAAATTGAATTGTTGTGATCAAATAACAATGTTTGCGATAAGCGCTTAAGGCTAACAATAGCGGCCACAAAACCTTGAAAATCATCTTCGGTAGATGATTCACCAAAAACAGGATATAAAAAGAGCACTCCCTTCTCTGATGTATTTTGGACTAAATTAATTGGCTCACTTAGTGCTAGCTCATTGAGTGTTTTCGCTTTGCTAAGCGCTACTCCTCTTACTTTACTTGAAGCCAAATCAAATCCTAAAGCATCTTCATTGCCCTCTAATGGATATACATATTTTACAGGAAAGTAATTTCTACGATCACCTGCAGGTTGCCAAGCTCCATCTAGTGACTTTTCTTTTATGTATAAAGGTTTGCCTGTGGCTGTATTTTCATGTGTTTCAAAATCAGTGAGTTTATTTGCTGATACATAAGGTATCCATTCAAATGCTAAAATTTCTTGGCTATAGTCCAATTGCTTTGAAGTAAACTGTTTAAACTCTTTAAAATTCACGTTATCACTACTAGCAAAGTATGTAGCTAACAATCCTAAGTGAGCAGTAATACCATCGAGCTTCTGGCTTATAGCATTTTGCACAACAAGTATTTTGGCTTCTTGCTTTTGAATGTCTTTTTCTTTTTTAACACTGGCAGCACCATAAAAACTAACGCTAATTAGTATATAAATTAATAGTGAAGGTAAAATCACCAGCATACGATGGCGTACTTGCGTGTAGTTAAAAGCAGCCAGTACTAGCGGTGTAAATATAAGTACACCAATACTGTCGCCAATCCACCATGCGACAAAATTATCAAAAATAGCATTGGTCGGGATCACATTATTCAATGCTAATAAGCTAGTTCCCACACCTGCTGCAATAACACAGCATATTGGCCCTGCTACTATTAGGCTCTGCACACTGTGTTTTAAAGAAGATAAATCTAGCGGCGCCTTAATAACATTTACTATAATTTGACGACCAATCCAAGCCTGTAAAACAGAGGCTAAAGTGACGCAAATAGCTTGTAAAAGCACATTAAAATGAAGAATATCTACAGTGTTATCAAGATGAATTAAGTTAGTACAGAAAGCACCAAGAATAAGGCCAATAAATGACTTACGTCCCCAAATTAAAAAGCTCGCTAAAGCAATTCCTGAGGGCGGCCAAGAGGCGACCGCATAGCCATCTACAGAAAGAAGTGAGTTGCTAAAATACCCAGTAAAGAAGTAAGCACAAGCCAAGCTAAGGGTTAATATTAAAAACTTTCTCAATGCTTGTGCTCCTGAACTACAAAATGCTAAGTAGTTATAGTGTAGTCATTTATTGATATAAAACGAGCGCCTTTTCTGCCTGTGCACTATTTTTATAACTTAAAACAGCTTGTTCAGAGAACTGTTTTTTATTGTCACTATTCAGTGCTTTATCAAAAATCCTAGCTGCTAAGTCATAATCACCTTGCGCGTTGGCCAGGCAAGCCAATGCAAGTAATAATGAGTTATTTGAATCATCCTTTTTAAGACGATCTTGGATGCTTACTTGCAGTTTAGCTGCATCGGCAGACGTCGCTTTACTTAATATATTAGCCAGTTGCGCATGCTGTTCGTTGTGTTTAACCATTTTAATTAGGTCACCCTCAATAACAACCAATTGACCCGCTTGCGCCATTTGCATTAAATAAGCAGTGTGTGCATGAACTTGCAGTTTTTTAGGTAGCTGTTTATATTTTTCACTCAGTTGACCTGCATCTAACGCATTAAAGTAAGCACTAAATAACTGCGTCCACTGTGCATCAGTAAGTGCTTTTTTGCGTAGTAAACGCGGTAAAAACTCTTCAAGCGCACTAAAGTGTTGTTGCTGTACCAATACTTCTGCATAAAGTTTTAACTCAAGTGCGGTGGCTTTTTTAGCTTCTGCGCTAATACGCATTTGTGATTCAATCGCGCTACTGTCGCCACTTGCCAACCATAGCTTTGCTACTTTTAATTGATGTTCTGGGCTTATTTCAAATAAACGCTCAAGTGCTTTATCTGTTTGATTATTAGCAAGCGCTGCTTTTGCAAGTAATGCTAAGCGAATATCTTCAAACTTATCTGGTACGCTATTACCCGATAGAGCCTTTTCTACGTGCTCGTAATCATCATTAATAGCACTCCACAGAGCCTGCTCAATAGCTGCTTGTTTGCGCTCTTGGCTACGTGCAAAAAAGCCATGCTTAGTATTATGATAAATCGATAATAAATAACGAATTAATTTATATGTTAAATATAAAACAACAGCGGTAATGACCGCCATTATACAAAACGATACTATCGTGCCTTCTATCGTCGTGTTGTTAAATGAAATAAGTACATAACCTTTTTCATCTAGCACAAATGGAGTAACCGCTAATACAACAACAATAGCTACAATTAAAATAATTAGCCCTATCATTGCGCCCACTCCTTAACCTTTTGTGTACTGTTTAAGGTTACTTTTGGATTAAAGTTAAGCTGCTCTTTTTCAAGTTTAGACAACGCTTTAAGTACCGTTTTAGTTGTATCATCGTCTTGCTTAAAGTACTCACCAACTAAACGTTTTGCTTCACTTAAGGCGCTAAAGAAAATACTCGCCTGCTTACTCATAAGTGCATCTTGTGCCTGAGTTATATTAAGCTTTATACGTTGATTTATTAAATGGCGCTCTTGATCCGTAAGTAATGGCTCAATGGAAACACCTTCGTGCTGGCGAATAGTAATAAAGCTATCCACAATTTTATTCCAACTATTACTCAGGTTTTGCTGCCAATCACTCACGTCATCACTTAAAGCGTTTTCATCTATTGCAGCCGCTTCTTCTGGCAAGTTAACCGCATTAAAAGCTAAGTTATCAACACTAGTTAACACACTATTTAACTGTAAATAAATAGCCTCTGTTGCTATAGGTTTAAGGCTATCAAGTGTTTGTATGTCTTGCATAATAGCTTGGCGAACTTCAACTGTTCCTGGATGTTCGCTAAGTAATGCATCTAAGCGCTTTAAAACAGCACTAGTGCCTTGGTAATCTTTTTCAGCCCATAGTTTAAATTCAGCCATACGCTGCAAACTGGTCACTTCTTGTGGATTTAAAGACGAACCTTGTTGCTGCGCTTTTTGCAAAGCTGCTTTTAGTTCTTGCTGATTTTGAGTTGCACTTTCACTGAGTGCTGCGGCAACTTTTTTCTCACTATTAAATAGCGCTTGCTGCAAATTAGATTGTGCTGACTTAAGTGCTTGCAGCTCTTGGGCGAGTGACTTATTTTGCTCACTCAACTCATTCGCGGCCAGGTTTTGAGCCTTACCAGCATTTAATTTTTGATAAAACTCGTAACCCACGCCTGAGGCCACAATTAGCGAAATAAGAAGTGCAAGCACTGCAACTTTGCTAACTTTTTGTTTATTTTTATTTGCAGTGTTTTTAGCGGCTGCTGGCTCTTGCTTAGCTGATTTAGCTGAGGCCTTGTTAGCTATTGTTGGTGTGGCTTTTTCTGCCGTAACTGGCTTTGACTGTTCGCTCATGTTGCTACCTTGCTGATTTATGCAGGTAAACATAGCATTATCGCTTGCCCCTGCTGCAATGTGTATATTAGCCGAACTTACCTGTTGCAACTTTAAATAAGCGGCTATCCGCTCGCTTGCAACATAAAATCGGCACTGTTGTAACCATTGTAGTTGGTGTGCAGTAAGGCTTTTAAATATAGCATCAACTGCTGCATTACTTGTTATGACTATACCGTGTACATTCTGGCTTTTCCAGTGGTCTGTCCAGTTAGGAGTAATACTCTCTGTGGGTTCACGTTTATACACAATACAATTATTTAAAAAAGCACCGCGCTCTTTCAGCGTTTTAGCTAACTCAGGGCGGCCACCTTGCCCCTTAACTAACACTATATTACTGCCATCAACCTCGGCGAGTGATTTAAGCGCAAGTAATCCTTCTGAATCATACTGCTTCGGTACTGCTGCGCGCACACCAAATTGCTCATATATAATGTCGGCTGTTTGTTGTCCAACTGCATAAAACTGCGCTTTGGTATTTATATCGGGTTTTAATTGCGAAAGTGCACTGACTGCATCTTGCGATATAAATATTATTTTATCTGCATTTAACAGCGGACTAAGTTCAGTGCTGGAGGGTGTTAAATGCGTTATTTTTAATACCGGAAATAAAGACGCCTGATAACCCGCTTGCTCTAATTGCTGTGCAAGGGCTGCGCCTTTTCCTTCGGGCCGAGTTATCAGAATATGTGTCATTTATGCGTCTCTATAAACTTCAGCTAATATTTTGTCTGCGCCTTGAGCTAATAATTTTTTAGCAAGCTCAATACCTAGTTCTTCTGCATCATTTACATGACCTGTTACTTCGTCACGTAAAATTTCGCTGCCATCAACAGCACCAACTAAACCACGCAAATGTACCTGCTCGCCATCAACTAATGCATAAGCACCAATAGGAACTTGGCAACCACCTTCTAAATAGCGGTTCATTGAACGTTCTGCGTTTACGCGAATACGTGTTTGGGTATGCTCAAGTGGTGCAAGTAATGCTTTTGTTACTTCATCATCAATACGGCATTCAATACCTACAGCACCTTGACCATTTGCCGGTAATGACACTTCTGGCTCAATGTAGTCAGCAATACGCGACTCCATTTTCAAACGAATAAGCCCTGCAGCCGCTAAAATAATAGCATCGTATTGGCCGTCATCTAATTTACCTAAACGCGTATTTACATTACCGCGCAAATCACGAATATCTAAATCAGGGCGAAGTGCTTTAATTTGGCACTGACGGCGTAAGCTAGAAGTACCCACAATGGCGCCCTGTGGTAGCTCGTTTAAATTAGCAAAATTGTTTGATACAAACGCATCACGCGGATCTTCACGCTCACAAATAGTATACAGCTCTAATCCTTCTGGGAACTCTACTGGCACGTCCTTCATAGAATGTACGGCAATATCAGCTCGGCCATCTAACATTGCTTGCTCTAGCTCTTTAACAAATAAGCCTTTACCGCCTATTTTAGCCAATGGCGTATCTAAAATGATATCCCCTTGCGTCGACATTGGGACTAATTCTACGCGCACATCTGCATGAAAACGCTCAAGCTCTGCTTTCACAAATTCGGCCTGCCAAAGTGCTAAGGCGCTTTTGCGCGTTGCAATGCGTACTAATTTTGTTTTTTCTATCATAGGGGTATCCAATTAATTACTGCGTTTAGCTAGCTTTATTCAGCTAAAATTCTAAATTCTTTTTGGGCAATTAAATTGCCTTGCTCATCAACTACATCAACACGCCAATGGCCTGTTTGTGAGTCCATGATATTTTTTGTTGAGTACGTTCTGTAGCGAGGCGAAGTAACATCAAGTGTAATTTCAGCCATAATTTCACCTTCAAACGACCAAATATGCTTAACTTGCTGGCCTTGAAGATTTTTAATCTCGCTAAAAAACGATAGTCCTTCATCAAACTGACTTAATCTAATATCAGCAGCAAACACATTAGTAGGTTCACGCTTACTTACTTTGCGAGTCAGTACTGCACGGCTAATTTTACCTGTGTCTATTTGCGCGCCCAATGCCACACTTGCCACTTGTGCTGTCGGTGAAAAACCTTCAGTGCCACTCAATGCACCATCATCACTTTCTAAATCTAAAAGTAACTCTGTTTGATTAGCAGGTTCAGCTACGTTTTGAGCTTCTTCGGTTTCTTCTTGTAGATCATTATCAAGGTCTGAGTTTAACTCAGTATTAATACTCTCACTTTGATCAATCACAATATCGTTGTTAGCTAGTAAAACTGTATCAGTATTTACAGGATCCGCTTTAGCCGGTGCATTAATTGATATGTTTTGCTCAACCTCATTTTGCTCAGCTGACAACGGTTCAATCCGAGCTTGCATTACCTCTGCAGGCTCATTAGGGCTATTGTTTACTGATGATTGAGGCTCAACATCGGTAACTTCAACGCTTGTCTGGTTTTGAGCGTTACTACTAAAGCTTAAAAATTGTTCCTGCTCATTTGGATGCTCACCTTGCTCTGCACTGGCTGACGTTGTTAAGCCATACACAACTGCTGCAGAGGTCATTAATACCAACATAGCAATACTCACAATACGACGCCAATTCCACTCGTAGCTTACCGTTGGTACACTCTCTTGTAGTTCGCGTTTAACATTTGCTTTAATAACTATTTTTTGACTCATATTGACCTCAGCGGTTCCAAAATTAGCTTAAACGAGCAATTAACCATTGGCGAATAGCTTGCAATTCTTCTGCGCAAACTTGGTGAGCCATTGGATATTCTTGCCAGCTTACATCCATGTTATGTGCTGTTAATACTTCAAACGCACTTTTACCCGCACTATGCGGTACAACGTTATCTTGGCTGCCATGAGCCATAAATACATTTAAATCGGTATGCTTTGCTTCATCAGCAAATTTTTGCGGCACACACATATAAGTAGAAAGCGCCATAACACCCCCAAGCTTTTGCTCAAAGCGCGGCGCTAAATGCAGAGACACAACACCGCCTTGTGAAAACCCAGCTAAAATAATTTTATTTGCAGCAATACCATTAGCAATTTCCTGGTTGATCAATTCTTCTACCTTTGCAGCAGAATCCCTTACACCTTGTTCATCGGCACGTTTATCTAATTCTATAGATTTAATATCGTACCAAGAACGCATTTCCATGCCGCCATTTATGGTGACCGGTTGCACTGGCGCATGCGGAAAAACAAACCGTATACCAAGTTCGCTTGGTAAATTTAGCTGTGGTGCTACTGGTGCAAAACCATCCCCAGAGTCACCTAAGCCATGTAACCAAATAACCGTTGCTTTGTGCTCACTTTGAGCTGCATATTCTACAAATTCTAAACTCATAGTGTTGATTGCCACTTAACTTCTTGACCCGCTTGACGTGTAGATGCATCGTTCATAAATTCCCAAAACTCTGCGCCAGAACGGTTATCTATCCATTTATCACCACGTAATTCAAAATGATGACCATTAAACTTAGTCGCAACCCACACTTGATGTAAAGGTGCTTGCTTGTTAATCACTATTTTACTTTTATCAGGAAAAATAATTTCTAAAATACCTTGTGCCGATTCATAGTCTAAATCAGCTTCGCAATCATCAACCTGCTCTTCAATAGTGAACATAAGAGCTTCGGCTAATTGGTGATATTCGTGTTCAGTCATTGTTATTTCCTTTGCAGGCGAGCCGCCTAATATTGGGTACGTTTTAGCTTTAAAAGTGTGCAGCTAGTGTAACAGGAATAAAATCATCCGCGAATAGCTGCATTTTTTAGATATTCTGTTACTCTGCGATTATAAAGCCAGCAACCATATTAATCTAATGAAAGCGACACATACCATACAATTAAAAAGACTATTAATAAGCACTGTACTGTTAAGCGCCTTAGCTGGCTGCGGACAAAGCGGTCCGTTATATTTACCAGAGCAACAAACAGAACAAAACCAACCTCAAAATACAGTTCAGCCAGTCACTACCGCTGAGCAAGCCAAAACACAGCAAAGTCAGGGGTAATAAATGGATTATTTTAACTACAAAAACAACCAATTATTTGCCGAAGACGTCAGTGTGGCAAGCATAGCGCAGCAATACGGTACGCCGTGTTATGTGTACTCGCGTGCTACCTTTGAGCGCCATTATTTAGCGTTTGCTAACGCCACAAAAAATCATAAAAGCTTGGTGTGTTACGCCGTTAAAGCAAACTCAAATATAGCTGTGCTTAATATATTAGCGCGCTTAGGTTCGGGTTTCGATATTGTATCCAAAGGCGAACTTGCACGTGTAATTAAAGCGGGAGGCGATGCCTCTAAAGTAGTTTTTTCGGGCGTGGCTAAAACAGCAGACGAAATAGCGTACGCATTAAAGTTAGGTATTAAATGCTTTAACGTTGAATCAGCCTCTGAGCTTGAGCGTATTTCTGAAGTGGCTTGCGAGCTTAACCTAGAAGCGCCTATTTCTATTCGCGTAAACCCAGACATAGATGCAAAAACACACCCGTATATTTCTACTGGTTTAAAAGAAAATAAATTTGGTATTGATATTCAAACGGCTGTAAGTGTTTATCAACAAGCAGCGGCTTTACCTGGTTTAAAAATTATTGGTGTTGATTGCCACATTGGCTCTCAATTAACTGAAGTAAGACCATTTTTAGAAGCACTTGATAAATTAATGGCGCTTATTGATGAGCTAAAAACTAACGGTATTGAGCTAACTCACTTAGATATTGGCGGCGGTTTAGGCGTACCATATAACAATGAGCAACCACCACACCCAAGTGAATATGCAGCGCAAGTTACCGAGCGCTTAGCAAACTATAAACACCTTGAACTAATTTTTGAACCAGGACGCGCTATTGCAGCTAACGCAGGTATTTTAGTTACTCAAGTTGAATTTATTAAACAAAACCAAGACAAATTTTTTGCCATTGTAGATGCAGGTATGAACGACATGCTTCGCCCTGCGCTTTATCAAGCGTGGCAAAAAATCATTCCGGTATCAGTTCGCGATGACGAAACACCTACTCACAACTTTGATATTGTGGGCCCTGTGTGCGAAACCGGCGACTTTTTAGGAAAAGATCGTGAACTAGCGCTTAAACAAGGCGATTTACTCGCACAACGAAGTGCTGGTGCATATGGCTTTACCATGAGCTCAAACTACAACTCGCGACCGCGTGTTGCAGAAATAATGGTAGATGGTCAGCAGCATCACCTTATTCGTGAACGCGAAACTATTGAAAGCCTTTATCAAGGTGAGAAAGTTTTACCATAAACGTTTTTGTCTACTAGCTGCTCTGTGGCATGATTAGCACAGAGCAAAACCGAATTAGAGCGCTATGTTAGTTAATTTTTCCAAAATGCACGGCTTAGGCAACGACTTTGTTGTGATTGATAACATTACACAAAATGTTTTTTTGTCGCGAGATCAAATCAAAAAACTGGCAGATCGCCATTTTGGCATTGGCTTTGACCAATTGCTGATGGTTGAAGCGCCGTACTCTCCTGATCTCGACTTTCATTATCGAATATTTAATGCCGACGGTACCGAAGTAGAACAATGCGGTAACGGCGCACGCTGTTTTGCCCGCTTTGTACGTATGAAGGGTCTTACTAACAAGCATAAAATTACGGTGTCGACCAAGTCGGGCAACTTAACGCTCTACATTGAAAAAGACGGTCAAGTAACCGTTAACATGGGTCATCCTAATTTTGAGCCAAGTAAAATTCCGTTAAAAGCCAGTAAACGCGAGCTTACTTATATTATTAGAACCGAAGAACACACTGTATTTAGTGGCGCGGTATCTATGGGTAACCCGCATTGTGTGCTAGAGGTTGACGACGTAACCACCGCACAAGTTGGCATATTGGGTCCATTACTTGAAAACCATGAACGTTTTCCACAAAAAGCGAACATTGGCTTTATGCAGGTTGTATCGCAAGAACATATTAAATTAAGAGTGTGGGAGCGCGGCGTTAACGAAACCCTAGCTTGTGGCACAGGTGCGTGTGCAGCAATGGTTATTGGTCATATGCAAAATAAGTTATCAACAACCGTTCAAGTAGATTTACCAGGCGGTAGCTTACAAGTACGTTGGAGTGGTGAAGGTCATCCTGTACGTATGACAGGCCCCGCAGAGCATGTGTTCGACGGGCAAGTAGCGCTATGAGCGAGCTAAGTAAAGAACAGGTTATTGCTTACTTACAACAACATCCTGATTTTCTAGTTCATCATCCTGAGCTGCTTGCACAACTTGAGCTGCAACAGCAAGCTCAAGGTGCAACGTCACTAGTACATATTCAGCAACGCCAATTACGCGAGCACAATACGCTTTTAAAAAGCCAAATAGACGCTATGAGCAAGCATGCAACGCAAAACGAGCTTGTATATCGTTTGTTTAGCCAGTGCCATCGCCAGCTTTGGAATCATGACAATTTTGACACTCTTGCAAATAATCTACGTAATATAATCTGCTCAAGTGAAGATGTTAACGACTGCAAATTAGTAAAATATAACCCCGAGTACGGCGAGCTTATTGCGCATCGCCTGACCCATTCAGGACATTATTTAGGACGTATTAATCAGCAAGAACGCGAACAATTATTTAGTGAAGATACACAATCTGCCGCAATTTATTTAATTGGCGACACTAAGCACCCTATCGCTATTTTGGCGTTTGGTAGCAGTAACGTAAACCATTTTGAGCCCGCTCAAGATAATCTTTTTGTACTCGACTTTATAAACGCATTACATCTGCGGTTGCAAAAACTAGCATGAGTGACGATGCGCCTAATACCACTGAGTTAAGCGACAACTGGCGCACACCCATAACGCTATTTAGCGATTATTTAAAGTTTGAAAAACAATATTCAGCGCATACAGTTAACCAATACGTAAGCCAACTTGGCTTTGCTGCCCTTTATTTTAGCAAATTGTGTGACGACTGGTTTGGCGTGCAAGGCGAGCATATTCGCCGCTACAGCATGGCGCTGCGCTCAAAACAATTAAGTGGCCGTACAATTAGCTTAAAGCTCAGTTGTATTCGCAGCTTGTATAAGTTTTTAAAAGCAAAAAATATTGCCGAGCAATCGCACTACCATAATCCGGCAATAGGTATAAAAGGCCCTAAGTTTGCAAAGCCTCTACCTAAAAATCTCGATGTAGATCAAATGGCACGCTTACTCGAAATACCCGACGACGAACCTCTCGCAATTAGAGATAAAGCGATGATGGAGTTGATGTATTCATCAGGGCTGCGTATAAGCGAGTTAGTTGGCGCTAACATGCAAGATATTAGCGCTGCCAATGGCGAAATTTTAGTGCGTGGTAAAGGCAATAAAGAGCGGTTAATTCCGGTGGGTAAAAAAGCGTTAGACGCACTAAAAAAATGGCTCACAATACGCCCTCAGTTTGCAAAGCCCGATGAAATAGCCGTATTTTTAAGTAGCCAAAAAAATCGTATTTCAATTCGCCAAGTGCGTCTGCGTATGCAAGAGTGGGGAATAAAACAAGGCATTAGCTCGCAGGTTCACCCGCATAAGTTACGCCACTCGTTTGCGTCACATATTTTAGAATCATCTGGTGATTTACGCGCCGTGCAAGAGTTACTAGGGCACAGTAGTTTGTCGGCTACACAAGTGTATACGCATTTAGATTTTCAACATTTAGCCAAGGTGTACGACAATACTCATCCTCGCGCAAAAAAACGAACTGATTAGGAAGTAATATGATCCGATTTAATCGTGCTATTAAGCCATTTTCTGTCATGAGCTTTGATTTAGACGACACGCTATACAGCAACCATCCTATTATAAAAGCAGCCGTTAAAGCCCAGCAAAATTATTTAAACGCAGTACCACGCTACCAAGAACAAGGTCCAAAGTACTGGCAACTATGCCGTAACGAAGCCGTATTACAATCACCAGAACTTGCCGATAACGTCACTAAATGGCGCCAACATACACTGCGTTTAGCGCTTTCCAAGTTAAATTTAAACGTCGATGATGTAGAGCTTCATGCAAATGCAGCGTATAACGCCTTTGCCGATGCACGTAGCAACATAGTGGTTAGCGATGACATACTTAACCTGCTGGATAACTTGGCAAAACATTTCACTCTTATTGCAATTACTAACGGTAACGTAGAAATTGAACGCTTTAATTTACACAATAAATTTGAGCTAGTACTGCAAGCGGGTATGCACGGTAAAGCAAAACCGCATACCACTTTATTTGATAAAGCAGCCGCACATTTAAACGTTGCTAAAAGCGATATTTTACATATTGGTGATAGCCTAGATACCGACGTGCAAGGCGCAAATAATGCCGGTTGCCAATCGGTATGGTTAAACGACCAAGGTGCTAATTATAGCTATAAAGGGCTGGCTGATATTGAAATAGCCAATATTCATGCATTAACGCACTTTATTAAATAATACCAATTGCATTAAATAAGAGGTAATAATGAGCCACTATGCCAAGCTAATCACCTTACTATTAATTGGCTCACTTAGCCTTAACGCTTATTTATTATGGCCGCAGCCCGCGTTAACTAAAGTACAAAAAACGCAAAGTACCCAGCAAAGTGTATTACCTAAACAACAAAATACGTTACTAAATACAGCAAAGCAGCAATTTAAAAAACACCAATTTGAAGCCGCACTTAATAGCTATCAACAGTTAAAAAACAGCAATCCAGAAAGTGCAAAAAAACTTTATTCATCGTGGCTAGTACAGCTTAAAACATGGCTAAGAAGCAATTTATTACTCAGCGAGTCATTTCTCAATGCGCTATTAAATAACAGCCCTTATAACGTAGAATTACTTAACTTTCAGGTTGAGTATTTAATAAGTAGCGAGCAAACACAAAACGCCATTATTGCTTTATTTGAGTTGTTTCCGTTGCTATCTGCTGATCAGCAAAGCAATGCAAATACACGCTTAAATACGCTCACTCAAAACGAATTACACACATTAACTGAGCAACAAAATTGGCAAGCTATTATTGAGCAAACACAAATTTGGCTTGATTATAAAAGTGATAACGCACAGTTTTTATACCCGCTTGCGTACGCCTACTATCAGCAAGGCGATTTAATTAGCGCACAAGCAACGCTTGATCGAATGCCAAACCAGCACAATCTAAAAAGCCAAGTGCAAACACTGCAAGCGATGATCAATAAAGCACAATCGCAAGACGACTTCGTTGCTTTAACGCCTTACGGCGCACATTACTTAATAAACACCGAAATAAATAATAATCTATCGACCGAACTAATGATTGATACTGGCGCAAGCGTGACCTCGCTACCTACAAGTATAATTGAGCAAATTTCGCCACAACCTTTATATTTAGGCGATGTAACGGTAAATACAGCTAACGGTCAAATTATTGTAAAGCGTTATCAAATTGAATCATTTAAAGTGGGCTCGCAAATTATTTATGGTTTTGAAGTGTTGAGTATTGAAAACACCCGCGGCCAAGGTTTGCTAGGAATGAACTTTCTATCGCGATTTAAATTCAATATAAATCAGCAAACAGATGAGCTAGAGTTGAGCGCTAAATAATTAAAAAACCAAAGGTAACACATGACACTAAATGACTATTTAAAAACCCTCGCAGAAAACCCAAAAAGCATTCAATTTACCGATACAATGGCGGTGATTGAAGCAAATTACGAATTTACTGCATGTGGCTTTAATAACCATGGATTACTTAGCGCTGCGAGTGAGAACAACGGCTCGTGTAAAATTTTTGCGTTTGCTAAATTAAACGACTTAAGTAAACAAAATACGTTGGATTGTTTTGGTAAGTTTTACCGAGAAGACGTGCTGCAAAACCCAAAAGGGGATGATCACATGAACATTCGCACGTTTATGTTAGCACCAGAGGCAACACCTTTTTTAGGTGTTACCTTTGAAGGCGAGCCACTAAAAGAAAAATAGCCAGCAAAATTAAAGTGGCTTTTCCATAAAATAACGCGTACCTGAGCGTGGGTAATTATTAAGTTGATACTTAACTCTATAACCCCGCTTTTCATAAAAGGGTTTTGCTTGAAAATCAAGTGTATCAAGCTGAGCAGTTGTTGCACCTAATTCAATAGCAGCTTGCTCAAGTGCCGTTAGCAACTTACCTGCAAGCCCCTTACCTCGCGCACTATCGCTACACCATAGCCAACTAACCATCAGCCAATTTCCAAACACACACCCACTAATACCGGCAACAAGCTCACCTTGCTCATCAGTAAATTTATAGCCTAATGGCACTCTTTGCGCATCAAAATGCTGGGCGTTAAATTCAACTATTTTACTACGTAGTACAGAGCTTAATACGTCGGAGTGATCTGCTTGTAATTGGTACATATTGCGCTTCTCAAAAAGCGAATGTTAGCAAACTCATACCATCAATACAGATTATTTTTACCATAAGGTACTTCAAGCATATTGCTGCCGGTTTTTTCTGGCTGACCGCACATTTCGTCATAAGCACTAGTTTGCCTTAATATCATCTGTGCATATGCTATTTTGTCAAAACGCTTTTGAACATGCAGTGGGCTTAGCGCTCTTAAAAACTTACCGCTGTCTTCTGTTACATAATATTCAACGTTATTAATCATTACCGATACTTGATAAAGCGCCATATCTAACGAGTGAACAATAACTTTTTGTAGCGGCTCATGCTTCTTTAACTGTGAAAATTTAATACCCATAATTTTTGCCTTAATTAAATTTAACAGTATCGATACGCAGCTTTGCTATAATCGCGATCAAATTTTTATTAGCCGCTGGCATCACACGTTATGAGCACAAAAATCCGACTCGCTAAATATATTGCCCATGCGGGTATTTGTTCTCGTAAACAAGCATCGCGTTTAATTGATGAAGGTGTTGTGACTGTAAATAATCGCCCAGCGAATCATATAGATCACGTTGACGAGCAAGACACGATAATAGTGAACGAAAAAGAAATTAAAGGCGCGGCCGATTTAGTTTATTTTGCGTATCACAAGCCGGTAGGCATTGACTGCAAATTAAATATTGATGACCCTGCCAGCCTTATTCACCACTTGCCTACACTTACCCGTGTTTACCCTATTGGTCGATTAGATAAAGACTCTCGTGGTTTGCTTATTTTGACCAACGATGGGGATTTTTGTAACCAACTAATACATCCTGATTTCCACCAGCCTAAACATTATTTAGTCACCGTAAATAAGCCTTTAGACGATGCTTTTTGTAGCAAAATGGCAGCAGGCGTACCCGTTGATAAACACATAACCCTGCCTTGTGAAGTAAATAAAATAGCCAGTAATCAGTTTAGTATTGTTTTAAAACAAGGGCTAAACAGACAAATACGTAAAATGGCGCATTACTGCGGATACAAAGTTATTGATTTATATAGATCGCAATTTAGTGACCTCACCCTTTCAAAACTAAACCTACCTGAAAACCAATATATACAAATTAATAAAACCGACATTTCAAAAATCTAATACCAAGTCACTTAACTACATCTCAAAAAGTTAAAAATAAACTTGCAAAAATAGATTACAGGCGTAGTCTTAAATTAAAGATTACATTTGTAGGCAATAGCATGATTGAATTATCAAAAGCAGAGTTTGACGTGCTCGACGCACTTTGGATTAACTACCCCGCCACCGCGAGCCAAATAATTGAGCGCTTAAGCGACGATAAGCAATGGCACGAAAAAACCATTAAAACCCTGCTAGGTCGACTAGTAAAAAAAGGCGCACTTACATTTGAAAAAGAAGGTCGCCAGTATATTTATACTCCCTGTATGGAGCGCGCCGACTACACCCTAAAAGAAAGCCAAAACTTTATTGAGCGATTTTTTAGTGGGCGTATTGCGCCACTTGTAAGTGGCTTTGCTAAATCGGAGCAGCTTTCTCAGCAAGATATAAACGAGCTTAAAAAAGTTATAGATGACTGGGAAAAAAACCAAAAGTAAGGGATTAACATGGTTATTCAAACTGGGTTTAATTGGTTGATTGAGCAGCAACTACTATTAAGTATTTTGTTTTGTGGATTTATTTTACTCGAGCGATTTGGTTTAAAAGCCCTTGGCTCGCGATTTGTATATAAATTAGCATGGCTATTACCTGCGGCATTGGTTATTGCTAATTTACCAAACGCAATTAAACCACTGCAAAACAGTAATATTAGTCACTACTTAATCACCCCCAACCAATCTTTTACAAACGAGGTAGGTATTAGCTGGGCGCTCATGTATCTACTTATTACCGCAGGGTTATTAATAGCTAGCTTTATTACACATACCCGTTTTGTTAAAAGCCTGCAGTTAACTGAGTTAACCCAATTTGAAGGCACTCTTACCGCTGGTGTTAATGCCTATACCAGCCAATATGTGGCCACGCCAATGGTGATCGGGATTTTAAACAGCAAGCTAGTGTTACCGAGTAACTATAATGCGCAATTCGATAAAGCCACATTAGCACTTATTTTAGAGCACGAAAACGTACACATTAAACGCAAAGACAACCTAACAAACGCACTTATATTACTGCCTACTATTTTACTTTGGTTTAACCCACTAGCTTGGGCTTGTTACGCAAGCATGCGCCGTCTACAAGAGCTGACTTGTGATGAACGGGTACTTGCCAATAAAACCACACAACAACACATTTTATACAGCAAAGCCTTAATAAGCTGTGCGGCAAATGCGCCCACAGGACTTATGGCTTATTCACACTACGGAGATAAAAAAACCATGTTACAACGACTTACTAATATAAAACACAGCGGGGAGCGTTCAAAGTTTGCTAAAGGTGGCTTATTACTTGTAGCCGCAAGCATGCTAAGCGGCTTAGCAATTGCAAAGCAACCAGAAGTAAATAAAACGCAAGAGGAACATATTTCACCAACAATACGCATTGAACCTGCTTACCCAATAAAAGCAGCTCAACAAGGGATCAGCGGCTCTGTTGTATTAAAATACGATATTGCAGCAAACGGTAAAACAAAAAACATTAGTGTTATTCAATCTAAACCTAAAGATGTTTTTGATAAATCAGCGAAAGAGGCACTAGCAAAATGGAAATATAAAGCATCTGATTCAGGTTTTGAAGATGTACTTGTACAACTAGATTTTGCGATTAATAGTGAAGTGGCACCTACCGATTTAATTGAGCGAATTAAAGTATCGCATTAACGCCACCGGGTTGTTCAAGACTACAAAGCAAGCGCCCTTTTAGGCTGCTTGCTTTGTGGTTTTACGCTATAAAGTTATAAACTCACCACAATCATGGCAATCGCCGTACCCAAACCAATAAACCACACTAATGAGCGAATTATATCTAGGTTCATATAGTAAAATACGCAATACAAAATACGCGACACAATATGCGTAACCGCTAACATTTCGGTCACTGCACCTACAGAGTTAGTGCCGAGTACAACTGCAATAGCGACAGCAAAAACAGCAAGCGATTCAAAACAGTTTTGATGAGCAGCGAGCGCCCGTGCACCAAAGCCGGTTAATTTTATTTGTTGCGCCCTTGGGTGTTTATTGTCGTATCGACCTAATTTTGCCATTGCTATAGCAACCGGCACTTTTGCAAAGTAAGGCATTAATACCGCAAGTAATGCACATACAACTAATGTTGTCATAATTTATCCTTTTAATGTTTCGGATAATTTAGCATAAGCGCAATAAAAAAGCCGCCAGATACGTTTATGACAAACTCTGGCGGCTAACAATAACATCAGACCTACTATAGCTAAATTTATCCTCAAACCCGTGCGACATAATGTCGCAGATGATGAATATTCAACATCACGGTTAATGCATCGCTTTACTTCACAAAGCTTGTTAACTTTACTGCCTTACATTTTAACGATGACAATCATGACCTGGATATTTTTCACTTTTTTAGCCGCTTTCATGCAAGCATGGCGTAATGCCCTGCAAAGTAAATTAAGTAACGATGTGAGTGTTGCTGGCGTAACCCTCTCCCGCTTTATTATTGCAGGCCCTATTGCTGCCGTGTATTTATATGGTTTGTATCAATATCAAGATACCACCATGCCTACATTTAATAATGCCTTTTGGGGATTTATTGTAGGCGCAAGTGTTATGCAAATACTTGCTACCGGTTTAATGGTTAAGTTGTTTAAAATGAATAATTACGCTGTAGGTGCTGGTCTTGCCAAAAGCGAGGCGTTAGTAGCTGCCATTTTAGGTGTATTATTTTTTGGCTCGGCACTTTCTTTGCTTGGTTGGCTTGGTGTGTTTTTTGGCGCTATTGCCGTATTGCTGCTCAGCGGCATAACAAGCGTTAAACACTTTAATGCTAAAACTGCATTACTAGGCCTTGCTTGTGGTACTTGCTTTGCACTTACCTCACTGTGGGTACGAGAAGCGAGTTTAAATTCAGGGTTACTATTCCCACATTCTGCCGCTTGGGTTTTACTGTTTGTAATCAGCCTACAAACGCTAATACTACTTGGCTATTTATTATTAAAAGAGCCGCAAACACTCAGTAAACTGTGGCAATACAAAGGCACTACAGCCGCAATTAGTGTTTTTAGTTGTGTCGGCTCTATTGGTTGGTTTAGTGCAATGAGCTTACAACATGTTGCTTACGTTAAAACACTTGGACAGGTTGAAGTATTTTTTACCATGCTAATTGCCGTACTTTGGTTAAAACAGCCACTTAAAAAACAAGATACTGCAGGCTTAATACTCATTGCTATTGCCGCTATTTTGGTAATGTTACCGTATTAATGGCAGCATAAAAAAGCGCAGGCTTTTACACCTGCGCTGTTATAATTTTTTATAGTTTTAATAACTGATTCTAAGAGCTGATTTTTAGCGTTATCACACCACTAATAATCATTAATACTCCCGCAATACGACCAAACGTAGCGGCATCGTTATAAAACAATATACCCACTAAGAACGTACCTGCAGCGCCAATACCTGTCCATACGGCGTATGAGGTGCCCATAGATATTTGCTTTTGGGCGAGCCACAACATAAAACCACTAGCAACTAAAAATGCCACCGCTATTACTATGCCTTGCCATCGGGTTTCTGGGTTTTGCGATATTTTCAAGCCAATCGGCCAGCCAATTTCAAGTAAACCAGCAATAATTAAGTACATCCACGCCATTAAGCATCTCTCTTTTTCAAAATTACGTCGTATAAATCTTCACGGCGATCTTTTAAGTTACGCACCGTGCCTTCGCTGTGAAGAATTTTTAGCTTATCCATATCAAGATCGCTAAATAATAGCATTTCTGTATTAGGTGTGGCTTCGTTAAGTGTTGCATCGTGCGGGAATGAAAAATCTGATGGCGTTAAAACTGCCGATTGTGAGTACTGCACATCAAGGCTTTCTACTTGAGGTAAGTTACCCACTGAGCCTGCAATAACAACATAACATTCGTTTTCGATTGCACGCGCTTGCGCGCAATGGCGAACCCGTAAGTAGCTATTTTTAGTGTCCGTCCAAAATGGGACGAACAAAATATCGAGCCCTTGTTTTGCTAATATGCGTGAAAGCTCAGGAAACTCTACGTCATAACAAATTTGAATACCTACACGCCCAGCATCGGTTTCAAATACGGCAATTTTGTCGCCGCCTTGAATAACCCAATCGTTTTGTTCATGCGGGGTAATATGTATTTTACGTTGCTCGTCTATTTTACCGCTGCGGTGGCATAAATAACTCACGTTATAAATTTTATCGTCTTCGGCAAGTGGCATAGAGCCGGTAATTATATTGGCGTTGTATTCTATTGCCATACGCGACATCGCGTTTTTAAACGTTTCGGTGTATTCGGCTAAATAACGAATCGCTTCAGTTTGGTTGCTTTGATTTCCTAAACCCATTAGTGGTGCGTTAAAAAACTCAGGGAATAATATAAAGTCACTTTTGTAGTCAGATACGGTATCTACAAAGTATTCAACCTGCTTTAGCATTTCTTCAACCGATTCAACGCAGCGCATTTGCCATTGCACAGCACCTACACGCACGATTGATTTAGTTGACTCAAGTACCGTGTCGGTTGGTTCATACATAATGTTATTCCACTCAAGTAAAGTGGCGTAACCAACTGACTCTTGATCCTCCGGTAAGTACTTTTTAAGTAAACGCTTTACCTGAAAATCGTTAGATAACTGAAAACTTAAAATAGGGTCGTACAACTCTCTCTGATCTACTTTTGCAATATATTCCATTGGCGTCATTTCACTACTGTGATTAAAATAACGTGGAATACGCCCACCCGCTAAAATAGCGCGTAGGTTATATTGGCGGCACAGTTCTTTACGGGCATCATAAAGGCGACGACCTAAGCGCATGCCTCTGTGAGTTTCGCTAATAGCAACATCTAAGCCGTATAGCGCATCGCCGTCGGTATCGCTAAATACACGGTCGTGGCCATCTGCAATATCTTCGTAGGTATGCGGGTTTGAAAAGCGTGTGTAATCAACTTGCACGCTCAGCGCTAAGCCCACCAGCACGCCGTCATCTACAATACCTATTTGTCCTTCAGGAAATTGGTCTATTAATCTAAAAATGGTATGACTTGGCCACGCACCACCTAAGTCGGGATACGCTTGATCCATCAAGGTTTTAATTTGCGGATATTGCTCTCTGGTTAAGTTACAAATTTCAAGATGGGTTTTTTCTGCCGACATACACAACTCCTTTAGGCATAAGAAAATAAAAGCCGAATGTACGCTCGATTAAATCAAGAATACACTCAGCTTTGTATCATGTTTTTTACTTTAGATGTACTACTTTAAGCTGCGGTAAAAGAGTGTGGTTACTTTCTCTTTTGGTAACCAGCCAGCGTATTCAAGACCAAGTTCAGCCAATGGATCGGCTTTAAGTACTTGCTCTAAGCTTGCATTATTTTGCATTGCTTTTAGCATCACATCTTTCGCGCTTTGAACTAACTTACCATACGCTATTAGTCCTGAACGGTCACTTACCTTACCGTGTCCTGGTATTACTTTAGTGTTGTCGTCAATTTGTTTAACTACATCGTCTACTGCCGCTAAAATACCATTAACGCTACCGCCGCTATCTACATCAACAAACGGTAAGCTACCAAAATTAAAGTAAATGTCGCCCATGTGTACTATGTTGTCGTTACTGAAAAAGATAACTGAATCGCCATCGGTATGTGCATGCTCATAATGCACCACATGGGCGTGTTCGTTATTAAAATGCAGTTTTAAATCGTGACCAAAACTAATGCGCGGTAAAAAGTCTGACCCTTCTCCATGCTGCTCTTCTAAACGTTTATGTACATTGTCGTGTGCTATAACGTGCGCACCCGCTTTAGCAAAATTTTCGTTGCCGCCGGTGTGATCGCCATGATGATGCGTATTAATAACAAACTCTGCGCTGCCTGGTTTTAAATCGCTAATCGTTTTTTTAATATCATCTGATAACTTGGCAAACTGATCATCAATAATATAAATGCCATCATCGCCTACACTTGCTGCAATATTACCGCCTTGCCCAAATAGTACGTATACATGGTCACTTAATTTTTGTGCTGTTACTGGGCCTTCATCGGCTTGCGCTGTAGTGCTTAGTAATAAACCTGTTATTAATGCGGGTAGTATTTTTTTCATTTTAGTTCTCTGTTGTTTTATTAGTGATTATATAGAACGTGTTTAGCTATACTTTAGTTCATCGCGTAGGCTCTATTACTATTTGATGTATTAATTCTTGAGGTAATAAAGGCGTATGTTTGCCCTCTACATAGTCACTAAAACCCGCTCTATAAAATTCAGATAACGGATGCCCCGATTGCCCTCCCGGAATAGCTAAAATTGCACGTTCTAAATGACCTGGTTGAGCAATAAAGCGCTGCGATGCGCCAAAACTACGCCCTTGTACGGCGGGCATGTAACTATCGCCAAAACCTTGTGCTGTAGGCATATTTAAAAACTTAGCAAGTAAGGGAATTTGCTTTGCAAACGGATGCTCTATTACTAGCTCGTTTACCTTGCCCCACTGCCAACTTTGTACGTTATTACCAAATTGCTCGGTAAGCTTAGTAACAGTTTGGCTAAATGCACCGAGTAATTGCGCATCCCAACTTTTAAATTGTGGGTTTAACCATGTGTCGGGTTTGTTGTTAATAAGCTGCCAAACTGCGGGCTCTAAATCTCGTTTTACGTATTTTAGTGTGCCTTGTTGTTTATTTAGTTGGCTTTCAATATTACTAAATAAAATATTAATCACTTCATCGCGGTAGCGCTTAACTAAGGTATACCCTATGGAGGTTGAACACGCACATTGCTGCCAATTTTCGAGCGCGGTTATATATTGCTGATTTTTAGTTTGCTCGGTGTTTAATTGCTTTAATAACAGAGCATGCCAAGGCATTAAAAAGCGAGCTTGGTTATCGAGCTGTAGTGCGTAAAAGTCGCTCTCTGCAAATGTTTGTTTTTCAAATAATCTGTCACGAATTTGACTCGAACGCGCACCAAGTGCATAACCACCATTACCAAAACGGGTATTATCTTCAGCCGACACCACGCGAGAATTACCAGTCCATAATCGCCCGCTTTGTGGGTTTTTAACAAATGGGCGTTGTAACTCGCTTTGCTGCCAAAGCGCTGAGTAGTCATCGGCATTTACGCCAAGTTCGCTAGGCGTTTTACGCGCTGGTATACCGCCCATATGCTTCCACGCTGCGCTGCCTTGGCTGTCGACCACCATTAGATTTTGCACCGGTATTCCCACATCGCTTGCGACAGCAAGTGCATCTTCTACTGTTTTGGCTTGCTCTAATTTTAATAACTGCATATTAACGGCATAAGGCTGGTGTGCCGCCCAACTAAGTGCATAAGGTTTTTCGTTAATGTATTTTACAGGACCGTATTCGCTGAGTATTAATGAGTAGTTTTCGACCTCCCCATCGGGTAATGCAATTGGCTCATCAACTTGCCATGTTTTACTGTTATCGTTTAATGCAATCCAATCGGCGGTATCTAAATAACCGTTAGTAAATCCCCATGCAACATTATTGTTAGTGCCCACTACAATGGCGGGCGCTCCGGGCAGCGATACACCGGTTACCTGAGCAGGCTCTCCATTTTTTATATAATTTAACTGCGCTCTGTACCAAATTACAGGCACTGCCATCGATAAGTGCATATCATCCGACACCATACCCGCACCTGTTTTAGTAAGCGCCCCCGTAACTGCCCAGTTATTACTGCCGCGCTCTTGGTTAGCGTCAATGCTTTTAACTGTCTGTTTTGTTTGAGTTGGCAAAGTAGGTATGCCGCCGTTATAAGCCGCTAATTTGCTGTCATCAAGCGCGGCTTGGTATTGACTTGGTTGCGTTAAAAAATCAACCATTTGCTTACCATACGCTTGCTCAATTTGAATAAGTGCTTGGTCACGCTCAAATGTGGCGCTTTGTAAATCAAGGTACATGCTAAATATAACTAATAGGCTGTCTTCACTTTGCCATGGCTTTTGTGTTGCACCTGTTAGTAAATATTCAAAGCTTGAATACCCTACTTGCGCCAATCCTTCGTTTACACCTTGAGCGTAACTTTTAAGTAATTGTTTATCGGATTCAGGCAGCGTTTGTAAAATAGTGTGGCTGCGTTTACGTAATTGATGAAAACGCATTTTTTTATCAAGCCCCAGCGCCGCTTCACCAAATAATTCACTTAGCTCGCCTGCGGCATTACGTCTTAATAAATCCATTTGAAAAAAGCGGTCTTGCCCATGCGCATAACCTAAACCATAGGCGGCGTCGTTTCGGCTATTTGCGTTTATTACTGCTTGCCCTAGTGCATCGCGCGAAATTTTTACAGGCTCTACTACTGCGTTACTACGTCCGTTTCCATCAAGGGCGGGTAAACTTAAAGTAAGTACACCATAAACAACGGCGGTACTTGCCAGTCCTAAAATCACAATTAATAACAACAAGCGTTTGATTACTTTAAACATCAACCTTTCCTTTGCACGTTTTTGACCAAGCGTTAAGGGCATATAATAACCATAGTTTTATTAAATAATAATGTTCTTGCTCGCAAAGGGTGAAATAAACATCAAAATCCACGATAATGTCTGCTCCACACATCGTGCAGAACTAGTTGAGTAAAATATGACTGAAAAAACATTTATCAAAGGTAAAGACCGCGACCTAGAATCGTCAATCTCTACCATGCAAAACAAGCTTAAAGCCCTAAACATTAATGTTGAAGAAGCGCTTTGGCTTAACCCTGTAGCTAACTGTTATTCGGTTCATATAAAAGACAGTGATTGCGGTGTTATGTTTACCAATGGTAAAGGCGCAACCGACAAAGCCTCTATTGCCTCAGCGCTAGGTGAATACTTTGAGCGTTTAAGCTGTAACTACTTTTTTGCAGACTTTTATTTAGGTGAAGAATTTGCCAATGGCGAGTTTACTCATTACCCAACCGAAAAATGGTTTAAAGTTGAAGGCGATGAAGTACCACAAGGCATTATGGACGAGAGCTTATGGGATTACTTTGACCCAGAGCGCGAACTTACCGCATCACACCTTTTTGATTTTAACTCAGGCAATATTGATCGTGGCATTTGTACCCTGCCGTACACGCGTCAACGCGATAACCAAGACGTATACATTCCAGTAAATGTTATTGGTAATATTTTTGTATCTAACGGTATGAGTGCAGGTAACACAAAATTTGAAGCACGCGTACAAGGTTTATCAGAAGTATTTGAACGCGCTATTAAAAACCGCATCATCGCCGAAGGTATTTGTTTACCAATCGTGCCTGAAGATGTTGTTAAGCAATACCCTAAAATTCACGAAGCGTGTGAAGAACTTCGCAGCCATGGCTTTCATTTACGTATTGCCGATGCATCACTTGGTGGCAAATACCCTGTAATGAGCGTAACGCTTATTAACCCAACAGATGGTTCTGTATTTGCCTCTTTTGGTGCTCACCCATCATTTGAAGTTGCACTTGAGCGTACCGTTACCGAGTTACTACAAGGTCGCCGTTTAGATCAGTTAGATGTATTTCAACCAGCAACATTTGATAACGATGAAGTAGCAACACCAGAGAACATTGAACTGCACTTTATTGATTCAAGTGGTTTGATTTCACATGATTTTTTCCGTGCAAAACCTGACTTTGAATTTGTACACTGGGACTTTAGCGGCACAACAGAGCAAGAATATAATTTCTGTACTGACCTAATTCACAGCATGGATCATGATATCTACATCATGGATTACACGCACCTAAACGTATATGCATGTCGTATTTTAGTACCGGGCATGTCAGACATTTACCCTGTTGATGAACTAATTTGGCGTAATAACAATGAAGGCGCTAAATTCCGCGAAACATTCCTATCGCTTGATCAGTACGATGCCGAGCAATGGATGGAGATTTACGACAGCCTTGAAGAAGCCGGTCACAGCGATATTATTCGCGCCGCAGAATTTATTGGTTTAGCAACTGATGCCGACACGCCATGGCACACACTGCGTATAGGTGAGCTTAAAGCGCACCTTTGCTTAGCTGCAGGCAGTGAAGAGGCAATCGATTGGGTAGATTGGATACTTCATACAGGCCAAGTAAATGAAGATGCAATGCGTCATTTTCGCTGCTTAAAAGCTATTTTAGAAATAAAATATGATGACGAGCGCCAATACGCTGATTACCAAGATGCGTTAGGCTTAATGTTTGGCGCTAATAACGTAACGCTCGCTATTGAAATTGCCGAAGGTGAAAAACAATTTAACGGTTTAACTTTCCCTGGTTTATCGCTTGAAGGCTTTAAAAAGCATGCGGCACTACTTGATGGTTACCGCAAGCTACATGTAGCAAAGCAAAATCATTGGGCGCGTGAAGTTAGCGATAGCTAAACTACTAATTATAAAAATAAAACGGCGCATTTGTTAATGCGCCGTTTTCATTTATGCCATAAATTAGCTATAGTTAATTTGCCTAAATTAACGCCACGATGTAGCTAATGCCACCGTCTACTAATAACAAAACAAATGTTCATAACTTTAAGCTGACCTTTTGGTTATCGCTTACGCTAACTGTACTAGTTGGTGTTGTTCTTGATCGTATTAACTATAATCGTGTAAAAGATGCACATAGATTACAGATACTCTCTGAAGTAAGTACCTATCGTGCTCAATTAGAATCTATTTTAGTTTCTAATATCCAACTAGTTCGAGGCTTAGGGGTTGCCGTCGCAGCACAGCCTAATTTAAAGCAAAAACAATTTGAACAAATTGCTCAACCGCTATTTAAAACCTCAAATGAGCTTCGTAATATTGGTGGCGCTCCCGATATGGTAATTCGCATGACTTACCCCTTAAAAGGTAATGAAAAAGCACTCGGTTTAAACTTCTTAGAAGAAAAAAACCAACGCGCTGATGCAATTAGAGCCCGCGATACAAATACCATAGTTATGGCTGGTCCATTAAAATTAATTCAAGGTGACATTGCACTTATTGCCCGAGTTCCTGTTTACGTACCTCCAGAGAATCGCTTTTGGGGATTACTCTCAGTTGTTCTTAATATTGATAAAGTCTACAAAAATTCGGGTATTTATGAGCTCGAAAAAGAGTATAACGTCGCTTTACAAGGCAGACATGGGCTAGGCAAAAAAGGGGAGTTTTTTTATGGTGATCAAAATATAACAGATCAAGACCCCCTTGAGTTTACATTAAGCTTTCAAGGTGGAAACTGGCAACTTTATGTTGCACCTAAAATAGGTTGGAGCCCTCCAAACTCAGCTGTATGGCCACTTCGGTTATCGATTATTATTATTTGCGGGTTATTAATTTGGGCCTTTTTATTCTTTTTAAAAATGCTTAATCGTCAGCAACAAAATGAAAAAATGCTTGAAGCAATGAGTGATCTAGCCCAAATAGGCGCATGGTCATTTAACTTAGAAACTAAACAAGTGTATTGGTCTGATATGACCAAAAAACTATTTAAACACCCATTAAATAACCAACCAGAATGGCCTAAAGATTTAAATTACTTTAAAAAAGGCACCAGCAGAGAAACAATTCAGCCTTTAATTGAGCGAGCCATAAAGTATGGTGAAAGCTACGAAGTTGAATTAGAAGTAATGGATGAAGAAGGCGAATCTGTTTGGGTACTCGTACATGGTGAAGCAGAACGAAAAAATGGACGATGCACACGTATTTTTGGCTCACTACAGAATATTGATACCCGTAAAAAAATTGAATTAGAAAACAATAAAACCGCATTACATAACGAAATTTTAGCTTCTCTCACCGTTAATAAATTAATATTAAATGGCCAACTTAGCCAATCGAAAGATATTATCACTAAGGCAATCTGCCAAGCATTCGATATTAAACGTGCCAGTATTTGGTTTTTTAACGAAGACAAGTCTCAACTAAGTCCCTTTGCTATACATAGCAAACATTCGCCCAGTGACAAAATTGACTCTATTTGGCTAAGAAAAAACAATCCCGGCTTTTTTAATGCAATAGATCATCAAGCAGTGTTTAATGCACCCGATGCACTAGAGCACCCAATACTTGCACCAATTAAAGAGCAGTATTTAATGCCACTCGAGATTAAATCAATGCTGTGCGTAATCATTCCAGCAGGAAGTGGTGCCATAGGGGTCGTTTCTGCAGAGCAGTGCCAATCTATGCGCTACTGGTCTAAAAATGAAGAAAGCTTTTTAATTGCCGTTGCTGCGCTAATAGGCAGCTTGCACTCCAGCCAGCAACGAATTGAAACCGAACAAAAGCTGGTTGCCGCCAAAGAAACTGCTGAACAAGCGGTTGAAGCTAAAAGTGAATTTTTAGCGAGTATGAGTCACGAAATTCGCACCCCCATGAATGGGGTTTTAGGTATGCTTAATATAATTAAGCAAACTCAATTAGATCTGCAGCAAAAGCATCATATCGAACTTGCTCAGTCATCAGCCCAATCTTTACTTAATATAATTAACGACATATTAGACTTTTCTAAAATTGAAGCCGGTAAACTCGATATTGAAAACGTGCAATTTAATCTGCCTCGGTTATTAGGAGAAGTGGTTGAATCGTTTGCTTTAAAAGTAGAGCAAAACAATACAAAACTTATTTTAGATGCCACTCAAATTACAGTTAGCGAAATAATTAGTGACCCTAACCGTTTACGCCAAATTTTGAATAACTTAATTGGCAACGCCGTTAAATTTACTATTGATGGCGAAGTCGTTATTACTGCCAAAGTGGATGAAACAACTGATGGCTCATTCCTACAATGTTCGATTATTGATACTGGCATTGGTATTGACCCTAAAAAACAAGCGTCGCTATTTGATTCGTTTACACAAGCAGATACCTCAACTACACGCCAGTTTGGAGGCACAGGGCTTGGCCTTGCCATAGTAAAACAACTGTGTGAGCTAATGAACGGAGAAGTAAGCGTAAACAGTATGCAAGGTGAAGGAAGTACATTTTCTTTCACAATACAAATACAGCCTCGCTTAAGCAAAGAACAAGATTTACCGAGTCATTTAATTAAAAACAAACATATTTTAATTATTGATGAGTGCTCGTTAAATGCAAATACAGCCAGCAAACAACTCACGGTATGGGGTGCAAAGGTCAATTGCTTACGTGACTATCTCGAGGTTGATGATTATTTAAATAATGTAACCACCCACCCTGAAGCTATTTTAGTTGATTACTACTTTTTTGAAAAAGCGCCGCAAACGCATATAACTGCGCTTAAAAACTTTATAAATATGCATAGTTGCAAGTTAGTTCTTATGGCGCCAATGAGTTATTCACCTGAGGAGTCTAAAGTAGGTATGGAAGTCGACTGTATGATTTTCAAACCACTCACACCTTCTGATTTGTTTGACTCACTCACGAACGATAAATACATTGAACAACAGCAGCAACAAGCACAGCTGCAAAACAAACTAACTAAAGCACCGGTACTCGATTCATCAGAGCCACAACTACTACTCGTTGAAGACAATAAAATAAACCAAGTAGTTGCCTCGGCGCTATTAAAGCAAGCAGGTGTGACTTTTGATATTGCTGAAAATGGGCTTGAGGCAATTGTAAAACTCAATGCAAAACAAGGTAAGCCATATAAGCTAGTTTTAATGGATTGCCAAATGCCCGAAATGGATGGCTACCAAGCCACTAAAGCCATTAGAGAAGGCGATGCGGGTAAGGGTAATGAAAATATTACTATTATTGCACTTACAGCCAATGCCATGCAGGGCGATAAAGAAAAATGCCTAGCCGCAGGCATGAACGACTATTTAAGTAAGCCGCTCGATTTAGCTGCCCTAAAACCTAAACTCCAGCAATGGCTTGGTATCCAATAAAGGTGTAAGCTAATAAAATACGCTTACTAATTTGAGATTATTTATGCAGTTATCAGCAAATCAACAACGTATTCTTGGTTGCTTACTAGAAAAACAAAGCACAACGCCCGAGCATTATCCGCTATCGTTAAACGCTCTAGTGAACGCATGTAACCAAAAGTCTAATCGCGACCCTGTGTTAAATCTTACAGATAGTGACGTGCAAAACGCACTTGATGAACTAATAGACATGCGTTTGGTGACTATAGATGAAGGGCTTTCTGGTCGCGTAAATAAATACGACCACCGCTTTTGCAACACTGAGTTTAGTAACCTGCAATTTTCTGCTCAGCAACGTGCCATTGTTTGTTTGTTACTTTTACGCGGCGCCCAAACCCCTGGTGAATTAAGAACCCGCAGCGCTAGGCTTGCTGATTTTAATAACGTAAATGAAGTAGAAACAGCACTCAATAAACTGATTGAAAGCGAGTACACGCGTAAATTAGAGCGAGAAGCTGGTAAACGCGACAGCCGATACATTCATTTATTTGGCGAACAACGAAATAATCCCGCTGATGCCTTTGTTGCTCTACCAAGCGAAGTAATTAAAGACAAAGAGTTGAGTGATTTACTTGCAGAAGTAGAAGAATTAAAAGTAGAGCTTCGCAGAATAAAAGCTCATTTAAAACTTTAATTAATTAAAACTAAATCACATAATAAGTTTATTGCGTATCACATATTAAATTTTATAAGGAGCTGGCAATGCGCGCCGAAATTATGGCTGAAATGAAGGTTCAGTCAACGATTGATGTAAATGCTGAGATAACTCGTCGAGTTGCTTTTATTAAAGCACGTTTAGTAGCTGCTCACTCACGATCATTAATACTGGGTATTAGTGGTGGTGTTGACTCATCAACTTGCGGTCGCTTATGTCAACTTGCCGTAAACGAGCTAAATAAAGAGCAAAACACAAACAAGTATCAGTTTATTGCTGTGCGTCTGCCTTACGGCATACAAGCCGATGAAGACGAAGCGCAACTAGCTGTTGATTTCATTCAGCCAAGTAAACGTATGACCGTAAACGTACAACCTGCTGTTGATGCACTGCATGAGCAAGCGATAGCTGCCGTAGTTGGCTGTGGTGAGGCACTGCCTGAGCAAGCGCAAATAGATTTTATTAAAGGTAATGTTAAAGCACGCCAACGTATGGTTGCTCAATACGAAATAGCCGGTTTTTGCCAAGGTTTAGTAGTAGGTACCGATCATAGTGCTGAAAATATTACTGGTTTTTATACTAAATTTGGTGACGGCGCGTGCGATTTAGCTCCGCTATTTGGTTTATCAAAACGCCAAGTGCGTGCACTTGCTACTGCGCTCGGTGCTCCAGCTTTATTAGTAGATAAAGCACCTACAGCTGATTTAGAAAGTGACCGCCCAGGCTTAACAGATGAAGAAGCACTTGGTTTGAGCTATGAGCAAATTGATGACTTTTTAGAAGGTAAATCTGTTTCTAAAGAAGTTGAACAAAAGCTTGTAAGTATTTACACGCGTACACAACATAAGCGCCAACCAATTCCAACAATTTACGATTAATGTTTAGTAAATAAGAAAAGCAATTAACCCTTTGAGGATTAATTGCTTTTTTGATCGACAGACTAATAAACTGCGTATATTTTAATAAATTAACGCTTTGAATTTTATAATACCAATTGCGTTAAATTAGTGATCTATTATAGCCCTAAGAAAATAGCGATAGATCGATCATGTTTTAATAATATTGGTATAAGTTACCCGCCAAAGAGAACACTGCCTTATATGACATCGCCCATTTTAATTACCGGCGCAGGCCAACGTATTGGTTTAGCACTTGCTCAGCATTATATGGCTCAAGGGCAAGCTGTTGTTATTACGTATCGTACTCGCCACGACGCTGTTGATGCATTAGAGCAACAAGGTGCTGTGTGTATTTATGCCGACTTTAGTACCGACGACGGTATAAACACATTTATACATACGCTTAAAAAGCACACAACATCACTGCGCGCTATTGTTCACAATGCATCAAGCTGGGACTGCGAAGCTAACAATCCTGACTTTGCAGCACTGTTTGATAACATGATGCGTATACATGCTAAAACACCGTATTTAATTAATTTAATGTGCGCTGAGCTGCTTTTAAGCTATCAACAAAGTGCTAAAGCACCTGCTGATATAATTCACCTTACTGATTATGTAGTTGAAACAGGTAGCCCTAAGCACTTAGCTTATGCAGCAAGTAAAGCGGCACTCGATAACTTAACTAAATCGTTCAGCGCTAAATATGCACCAAATATAAAGGTAAACTCGGTTGCTCCATCACTCATTATTTTTAATGAACATGATGACGAGCAATATAGAGCTAAAACCCTTAAAAAATCATTAATGGGCATTGAACCCGGATGCCAAGAAATTATCAATAGTATTGATTTACTATTACAAAGCCACTACATCACAGGACGCTCCTTGCCTGTTGATGGCGGACGCCATTTAAAGTAGAACACACTAGACTGAGAAACTTATGCATGACGAGTTAAAAGAAAGTTACCAAAAAATAATTACTGCTGTAGGTGAAGATGCTAACCGCGAAGGTTTACTTGATACGCCAAAACGTGCCGCAAAAGCAATGGAATATTTAACACAAGGGTATCGCCAAACGCTTGATGAGATAACCAATAAAGCAGTATTTACGTCTGATGCTGACGATATGGTTTTAGTGCAAGACATAGAGCTTTACTCTATGTGTGAACATCATTTACTGCCTTTTATTGGTCGTTGCCATATTGCTTATATTCCAAACGGTAAAGTATTAGGCTTGTCTAAATTTGCACGTATTGTTGATATGTTTTCACGTCGCTTTCAAATTCAAGAGCAGTTAACTCATCAAATCGCTAAAGCAGTCGAAGAAGTTACTGGCGCTAAAGGCGTTGGCGTTATTGTTGAGGCAAAACACATGTGTATGATGATGCGTGGTGTAGAAAAGCAAAATTCAAGCATGCGTACATCAGTAATGTTAGGTAACTTTAGAAGCGATCCTAAAACACGTAACGAATTTTTGCAGCTTATAAAAGGTTAACCCTATGGCTAATGCAATTATTAACGTTACTAATTTGCGCCTGCGTACATTTATTGGCTTTAACCCCGATGAGCGTGAGAAAAAGCAAGATGTAGTGATCAATCTAGAAATTCATTACCCTGCTGATGACGCGTGTAAAACAGATGAAGTAGACCAAGCACTTAATTATAAAGTGATCACGAAAGAAGTAATTAGCTTAGTAGAACAAGGCCACTTTTTACTGCTCGAAAAATTAGTGGCTGAAATTCTTGCGGTTTGTCACTCACACCCAAGTGTTCATTACGCTAAAGCACGTGTTGATAAACCACATGCACTGCGTTTTGCCGACTCAGTGTCGTTAACGCTCGATTGGGCTAAATAAGGCCTTAAAAATTTATTTAAAAAAGCTTTTCGAATCCTACGGCAAGGGCGATAACCGCTAAATAGCGCGCGCCTTTGCCTAGTGTTACTAGTAATAAAAACATACTAAAGCGTACTTTAAATATTCCCCCAATCACCGTTAATGGGTCTCCTACAACGGGTAACCAAGCAAACAACAAACTATACACACCGTATTTATTAAATTGCTTTTGTGCGCTATCAAGCCCTTTTTCCGATACCGGAAACCATTTTTTATCTTTAAAACGTAATACCTGCGTGCCTAACCAGTAATTAACACAGCTTCCTAACACGTTTCCAAGCGTTGCGACGCACCACATAAGCCATAAGTTAACTTTACCTTGGGCAATCATTCCCACCATTATCACCTCAGAAGAGCTGGGCAATAATGTGGCAGATATAAATGCGCTAATAAATAACGTGAGATAAAGCATAATGCCCTTATGGCTAAACGTAAAAACCCAGCCTATAGCTGGGTTTATAATACCAATTTTATTAAAAACATAATCATTCTAGCGTATTAAATAACTCACTAATTTATTCAATTGGTATAAAAATAAACTGTATGTTTATTTTATCAAATTTAAGCTCAGCGGGTAATTAAACTCTTTACCTTCGTTAGCTTTAATACTTGCTAGCACTACCATCACAAACGAAAATATTGCCACTATAGGTAGTAATATTAAGCCTATCGCTACAAACATCAGTAAAAAACAAACTACATATGCAATTGCCATCGTTATTTGAAAGTTAAGCGCCTTTTTACCGTGCACGTCAACAACTGGCATTTCATCTCTTTTAATTAACCACACAATTAATGGTCCAATAATTGAGCCGAACGGCATAACAAAACCTGCCAGTGCACTTAAATGACATAACATAGCCCACATGCGTTCATCTTTATTAACTGGTTCAACCTGTTGATTTTCTTCCATAACACGCTCCTTTTTGTTTTATGTATGTTGCCTCTTAACTAAACAAATGTCTACTAATCAACCAACGTATTTACCTTTAAAAATCACAGCGTGAAACCTTGTGATAAAAAAGTGATAAGTTTGTGAGAGTTTCTGGAGACGATTATTCAATACTTAGCTCGAATCATCACTTACAGGAAATAATAATGAAAGCTTCTACATTAACAATCGCAATTCTTTTAGCGGCAGNGCTAGCCAATCGACTGTGGCCGCAGAACTAGACTTAAAAGTTACTAACCTAACCAAGGGTATTCACTTTACCCCGTTATTAATTACAGCACACAACAACGAAGACACACTATTTGAAGTAGCAACAGAAGCTTCTACAGCATTACAAACAATGGCTGAAGGCGGCAATATTGCAGAGCTAGTTGCACAAGCTACTGCTGCAGGTAGTGACATGGCTGCAAATCCAGCTGAAGGTTTACTTGCACCAGCCGCATCTACAACGGCAACACTGACAACAACCGACGGTAACGAGTACTTATCTTTAACTGCAATGATGCTGCCAACTAATGATGGCTTTGTAGGTTTAAACAGCTGGAAAATCCCAACAGAAGCAGGCACTTACACAATTAATTTAAATGCTTACGATGCAGGCACAGAACAAAACAATGAGCTTGTAGTTGAGGGCTCTGGGGCTCCAGGTACGCCGGGTATTCCTGCGGCTCCAGGTGGCGACGCTGGCACTGGCGGTACAGGTATATTAAGTGGCGATACAAATACAAGCATCCATATTCACCCTGGTAGCTTAGGTGATGACGATTTAGAAGCGGGCAATAGCGATTTAAGTAATACAGTACACAGATGGTTAAACCCAGTGGCGCAATTAACCGTTACAGTTAAGTAGGAGCATGACTATGTTATCTGCTAACAACCTTAAAAAAAGTCTACTAGTGCTTGCACTTGCAACCACACTTGCAGCGTGTAGCGATAATGATAACGACCCAGTGGTTGAAGAGCCGGTCGTTGTTGAACCTATTGTTGTAGAACCTGTAATCAATGAGTTTACTATTACTTTTAGTAACTTAACTGCAGGACAGCCTTTGTCACCACTCTCTGTCATTGCTTTTGAAGATGAAGCACCTTGGACATTCGGTACAACAGCCTCTGTTGGTTTAGAAATGCTTGCAGAAAGCGGCGCAAATGAAGAATACCTAAGTTACGAAAGTGCACTTGCTGCTGTTTCAGCTGAAGGAGGCATTGGTCCTGGTGAGACAACCACAGTAATCATCTCTGTTGAAGACCAAGAAACGCTTAATTTGTCATTTGCTGCAATGCTTGGGAATACAAATGACACATTTACCGGTCTTAGTCTTGTAGATGTATCTTCATTAGAAGTAGGTGACTCGCTAATGAGTACAACCGTTGCTTATGATGCTGGTACGGAAGCAAATACAGAAACAGCTGAAACTGTGCCAGGTCCTGCCGCTAGCGGCGAAGGATTTAACGAAATTCGTGACGATACTGCCGATATAATAACAATGCACCCAGGCATTGTTTCAAATCAAGATGGATTATCAACATCAGCACTCGGTGTTGAACATAAGTTTGATAACCCGGTATCGAAAATAGTAATTACGCGCACGCAGTAACGTTCCAGCTTGTAATGGGGAAGTAAGGGAGCACGGATGCCCCCCTTTTTACGAGGTAATACATGCGTCACGAAAAAATATTAGTAGTAGAAGATGATAGAGAAATAGGTAAATTAATTACCACACAGCTAACGTCGCTTAACTTACATGTTGATCATGTTGTAAGCGCAGAACTTGCCTTAAAAAAAATAGCCAAGCATCCCTACGGACTTATTTTACTCGATATAAACTTACCGCAAATGGATGGTTTGAGTTTGTGCCGAAAAATAAAAGAGCATTACCCTACTACCTCCGTTATTTTACTCACCGCGCTTAGTAGCGATATGGACAGAGTTATTGGCCTTGAAATGGGCGCTGATGATTATATTTGTAAGCCATTTTTTGCACGCGAATTACAAGCCAGAGTAAAAACCCAATTACGCCACAGAGCACAGCTACTCGCTAGCCAAAATAACGACAACTCTCCCGTTGATAGCGAACAAACACTAAATGTAGGCTCACTCAATATAGAATTTAGTTCGCACCAAGTGTATTTAGGCAAACAAGCCCTTAACCTTACCGCCACCGAATTTGATTTACTCGTTTACTTTGCACGCCACCCTAATCATGTTTTTAGTCGCCAACAATTACTCGATAAAGTATGGGGATATCAACACAGTGGTTACGAGCACACGGTTAATTCACATATAAACCGCTTACGTGCCAAGCTAGAAGAACATCAACAAGCGCCTATCATCGAAACAGTTTGGGGTGTTGGTTACAAACTAAACCCTAGCCAACTCAATTAAGACACCTATTATGAAATTATCTTTGTATCAAAAATTAGCTATATCGCTCGTCGTAATTTTTTGTTTTATTTGCGCCCTTGTTTACGGTTGGAGCAAGCAATTAGAACTGACTTCAAAGCACCATGCAGAACAAAACCTGCACTTAGCGTTAGCTGAGCATTTAGTACAAGATAATCCATTAATAAAAGAAGGTGTTTACGACTATAAAGCGCTTGAAAATCTTTTTCATACCTTAATGTTATTAGGCCCGGCGTTTGAATTTTATTTTGTAGACGAAACCGGAAAAATTCTTACTTATTCAGCAGAACCAGGGAAAGTTAAGCGCACACATATTAGTTTAACGCCTTTAAAAAGACTGATTAACGACCCAAGCACAGCACCAATTTATGGTGATAACCCTCGTAATAAAGAGCAACAAAAAATATTTTCAGCCGCGCCAGTATTTAATCACGATAAGTTACAAGGTTATTTATATGTAATTATTGGTGGTGAGGCTTACGACACCTCACTAAGCACTGTAAAAAATAATGATAAGTTATGGCTAGCCGCTTTATGGCTTGGCTCTGCACTCGCATTTTTATTTATTGCGATGCTAATTTTGCTACGCTTTTTTACCAACCCTATTCAGCGTTTAGCACGCGATGTTAGTAATATTGAAGCCGCAAACTACAGCCTTACCGACACCAAGCTAAGTATCTATTCAACGCAAAAAAGTAACGAAGTGCATAGTTTAGGGCGAAGTATTCAAGCCATGCTAACGCGTATTAACGAGCAGTTTAAAGCGCTTGAGCAAGGCGATAAACAACGCAAAGAGTTGCTAACTCATCTCTCGCACGACCTACGTACGCCACTTGCCTCCTTGCAGGGGTTTTTAGAAGTATTAAATCAGTCGGGTGAACAACTAAGTAAACAAGAGCAGCAAGAATACTTGCAGGTATCGCTTAATAATTGCGGGCAATTAAAGCTACTCATAGAGCAAATATTTGAGCTTGCTCACTTAGAAAATGGCGAAATAAGTATAAATAAAGAAACCTTTAATTTAGGTGAACTCATTTACGATTGCATGGCAAAATTTAGTTTAGCCGTTGATAGAAAAGGCATTAGTTTGTCGGTAGAACCTGCGATTTGTGATTTTCCTGTGGTTGCCGATATAGCTAAATTAGAGCGTGTGCTAAGCAACTTAATTGATAACGCAATTAGGCATACTCCTCGCGGCGGCAGCATTGCCGTACATGTAAAACGCAGTGACGATAATCAACTATTTGTGCATGTATCCGATACTGGTGTAGGCATAAAAGAAGATGAGCTGAATGCTATTTTTGACCCGCATTACCAAGCAAGTAATTCTAATAAAGAAGGGCGCCAGCAAGGTGGTTTAGGATTGGCTATTTGCAGAGGGTTATTAAAACTGATGGATAGCGAAATTTACGTACAAAGTGAAATTGGTAAAGGCACTATGTTTAGCTTTAACTTGCCACAAAAAAAGGTGCTTTCTTAAAAAGCACCTTACATTTTTTATTTATTTTAAATATATAAATTAATTACTTTTTAATACCCGCTAAATCAAGCATAAATGCATAGTTTAGCGCGGTATCTTCTAAGCGTTTAAAGCGACCCGATGCGCCGCCATGCCCTGCTTCCATATCTATTTTAAACAATAACTTATTGTCATCAGTTTTATAGTCACGCAGCTTAGCAACCCATTTTGCAGGTTCAAAGTATTGAACTTGTGAGTCGTGCAAGCCCGTCGTTACTAGCATATTAGGATACGCTTGCTTAGATACTTGGTCGTATGGCGAATAAGACAGCATGTAATCGTAATACGCCTTTTCGTTTGGGTTACCCCATTCACCGTATTCATTTGTTGTAAGCGGAATACTTGCATCAAGCATCGTTGTAACTACATCTACAAACGGTACCGCAGCAACCATGCCTTTATAAAGCTCAGGCGCTTGGTTTGCCACTGCGCCCATTAGTAAGCCACCAGCACTGCCGCCTAACGCAAATATTTCATCTTTTGCGCCATACTTTTGAGAAACCAATGCTTTAGTTACGTCAACAAAGTCGTTAAACGTATTCTTTTTAGTGAGTAGCTTACCATCTTCGTACCAAGGACGACCTAACATTTGCGAGCCACGAACATGAGCAATTGCAAATACAAAGCCACGGTCTAACAAGCTCAAACGTGAGCTTGAGAACGTTGGATCCATGGTTGCACCGTACGACCCATAACCATATTGCAGTAGCGGGTTAGCGCCATCTTTTTTAAACGTATCTTTACGGTAAACTAAGCTTACTGGTACTTTAATGCCATCGCGTGCTGTTACAAAAATACGCTCTGAAGCGTAATTGTCAGCATCAAAATCACCTAATACAACCTGTTGCTTAAGAAGCGTTTTATCGCCAGTCGTTAAATCTACATCGTACGATGAGCTTGGAGTGGTCATGCTTGTGTAGTAAACACGTAGCGTGCTGCTATCTATATCGTTATTGCCATAAGTACCAATTGTATAAGCGCTGTCGTTAAAACTCAGTGGTAACTCTTTACCCGTTTTTAAATTACGCGCAATCAACTTTGATTGGCCCATTTCACGTTCTTGATAAACTAAGTAGTCATTAAATAAATCAATGCCTTCTAGTTTAATATCATCGCGCGCTGGGATCACACTTTGCCAATTTGCTTTGTCGCTTGCTTTATCAATATCAACTTTCATCAGCTGAAAATTTACAGCATCTAAGTTAGTTACAATGTAGTAAGTATTCCCTAGCTTCGAAATATCATATTCAAGCCCTGCTTCGCGTTCAATTAAGCGTTTAGGCATTGCTTTGGTATCATCAGCACTTAATACCGATACGCCTGATGCGGCCGTACTGCTGTGCCAAATATAAATTTCTGACTCATCTTTGCTTTTACTCATACCCATGTAGTAACTGGTATCAGTCTCTTCGTATATTAGCTCGTCATCAGCTTGCGGTGTACCTAATGTATGACGATAAACTTGGTAACCTAGTAGAGTTTGTAAATCTTTTTTAATGTAGTAAACCGTTTTATTATCGTTTGCCCACACAATGCCACCGTTAGTGCCTTCAAGTGTGTCTTCGAGTAATTTACCGGTAGTTAAGTCTTTTATTTTTATGCTATAAATACGACGGCTAACAGTATCTTCGCCATAAGCCATTAAATTGCCATTCGGGCTTACATCTAAGCCACTTACCGCATAATAATCATGACCTTTAGCAAGCTCATTTACATCTAAAATAACTTGCTGATCGGTACCTGCAAAATCGCTGCTGCGTAAGTAAGTAGTGTATTCGTTATCGCCACGTGTTTGCGTTGAGTAAAAATAATCACCGTTTTTAACTGGGACTGAATCATCGTCTTTTTGAATACGCCCTTTTAGCTCTTCAAACAATTCGCTTTGTAGCGTTTTAGTATGTGCAAGCATTGCATCAGTGTATGTATTTTCAGCTTCTAAATAGTTAATTACCTCTGGCGCTTTACGTTCATCATCACGCAGCCAATAGTAATCATCTATACGTGTATCACCATGAATAGTCATTTCATGTGGCACTTTTTTAGCAACCGGGGCAACAGCTTGGACTACTTGAACTGTTTTAACTTGTGTATTATTTTTTTGAGTTTCTTCTGGGGCTTGGTTACAGCCACTTAAAATAGCGAGTGATAGTGCAGCGAGTGCGAATGGGGTACGTTTCATCAGTCAAAGTCCTTGTTATATTTTTATTTTTTATTAAGTAATTAAATATACCTAAAAATAACCTGTGTTGTGATTTAGTTTGTGAAGCTATGTAAAATAAATCAACGTGATTCCTCTTTTCTTAATAAGCCTACATCAGGTACTCTGTAAGTATATAAATCACTTTTAAGCTCAACTGATTAAGGGTAGTAATGAATAGCGAAGTAATTAACATTTTAACTATGGCAAAAGTAATTCAAACGGCCGTTGCTCCCGTATTTTTAATCACAGGTATAGCAGCAACTTTAGGTGTTTTATCTAATCGCTTAGCACGAATTACCGACAGAGCGCGCTTACTTGAGCGAAGATTAAAAGTAAATACAGATGACGATTTTAATAAGTCGCTAGCAACAGAGCTGCGCGCCTTATTAAAAAGATCTCGATGTATACATATTGCTTTCAGCTTAAGCGTATTAAGCGCCTTACTTGTATGTGCTGTGGTTATGTTTTTATTCTTGTCGCACATTCAATCAATTAACTTAAGCGTGACCATTGCTTGTTGTTTTGTAGCAGCGATGGCATTGCTTATATGTGCATTTATGTCGTTACTTGGTGAGGTATTCTTAGCAACCCGCAGCATGCGTCGCGGGATGATATTTGCAGATATTGATATAAATGATTAATTTTTTATAAAAAACCCCGAGCAACTAATGTTACTCGGGGTTTTTATTAAATAAGCTTATTTAATAAAATAACTTATTGTGCAGTATAAATAGTCTCTAGCACTTCAATTCTAGCTTCTTTAGCATAACCTGAAGCATTTAACTGCTCTGCTGCAATTAAAATATCTTGTCCATCATTCACTGCTAAAACGGCAATCTTAGTACCAGGAAATACAGACACTACTTTTAATCCAGCCGCTGCAGCAATGTCGCTAGCAGTAATACCATCTTTTAAAAGTACCGTAATATTACCCGATAAAGAACTTAAGTTATTAGTAAGAATATTACGAACTAATGACCCTTTAGTTACTACATCAGATGTACTTGCAACATTAACAACCGCCATGTCGCCTTTTTGCATAACTACATGCTCATCGGCAGCAACACTTGATGGTACTAGGCTCAAATTTCTCTCTACTTTATAAGAACCAAAATCAGCTTTAGTATACTTTAAGCTAGATGCTTGCTTCTTTGGTAGTTGAAGCTCTTTATCAAAGCTTGTGTTTGCCGTAGCGCTTAAAGAAATACACGCAGCAGCACTTAATACGATTAATTTATTAACTTTCATTTTCATAATCCTTACTCTTGACCTGCGTGACCGAATGCGCGTAAAGACACACCCTCTAAAACACTTGCTGAACTATTATTGCTAATACCTACTACACCTAAACCATTGTCATCACCTTTACTAAGTGCATAGCTATCTGCGCTCGTATCTAGTAAACGAACTGTCCAAGTGCCTTTAGTCGACTCACCATAAAACGCATTTGAAAGCATTACTGCATCTTTTAGTATATAGCCAACACTCCAACTGCTAGTGAAACTATATGCTGGGTAGAATAAAGCTTGCTTAGATGACAGTAATACACTTCTTGTACCCGCTGGCGATGTAACTTCTATAGCTAAATCTGTTCCGGCTGAAGTTTGTGTGCCATCGCTTAAGCCAAAGCCCATTTCAGCATTACTTACATCAAACTTAAATTGCATTGCTTCAATGCTTAGCTCTTCAGTCACTTCAATTTCTTGTGTAAGACCCGTTGCACTGTTATCTGGAATTTCTAGTGCAAGTGCATCTTCAGCAATTACTGAACCAACACCGCTCCACTGAGTAATAACTTGTTCACCTAAAGAAACATCGTAAGCCTTCGCCATAGAAACCGCAGCTCCAGCATCAGCACGACCAAAACCATATAAGTTATTGAAGTTATAACCGGCAGAGTTTTCAATCCAACCGTCGTGAGCAACAAATTCGCCTTCACCAACTGTTAATTTAACAGCAGCATTATCTGCATCTATTAAAGTGCTAGTTGATGCAAGGATATGGCGAACGTCACGCCATGTTAAATCTGGATTAGCCGAAAGAATTAACGATACCACGCCCGATGCATTTGGCGCAGCAGATGATGTACCATTAAACGTTGAAGTATAGTTACAGCTTGCATTGTCTGCATGGCCTGGGTAGTTAAATGGATATTGACTTGCAGCAAACTCTTCACCGTAAGCAGCAGCCCATGCTGCAATAGAACCACCATTAAAACCTGAATAACCATTAATACAAGTCATTTGATCGGTTGTTACCATTGCAGGAGCAAAACGACCATACTCACCCGCTGGAGCCGACACCATTACGTTAGCGCCCGCTGTAGAATAGCTAGTATGTTTACCATTAGCATTTACTGCAGCAACACTTAAATAATAAGGGTGGCCTTGGCTTGGCTCAAAAGCGCCATTATAACAAGTTAAACCTAAGTCATTTGCACCATTGTCAGCACATAAAGAACCTTCATCGCCACCATCTTCAAATGAGTTACCGCTAGATTTCATATTTAGCGCACCTTTACCGTCACGAAGGTTAAGGTTAGGGTAAGACTCAATTGCTTCATCTAGCTCTGAATAACCGATAAACGTAGGGAACGTAATACCGTAACTACGGTTAAAGGCTGAAATATTTTCAGACGTACTAATACCACTACCAGGGAAGCCATGAGCAAGTAAATCAGTTTGTGCTACTTTATCTCCACCAAGGTAGTTCATACCGATTAAGCCTGCATCAGGTGCAACACCACGGCCGCCTTTGCCATTCCAACCTTTTGCTGCAATTAAGCCGGCAACACTTGTTCCGTGGTCACCACTGTTTGATGTACTTGTAGGGTCTGTACGATCTAGCGCTTCAGCGTTAAGGTTTAAAGAACGATTTGGTAATACGTTATCTACTAAATCTTCGTGGCGAATTTCCATACCCGAATCAACAACAACAGCAGTTACACCAGCTCCTGTAACGCCTTGAGCATAAGCGGCTGTTACATTCATATCTTCACCAGCAACCAAACCTGTAGCTTCTGCATTAGCAAAACTAGCATCAACATCTGCTTGCGCTTCTTCTTCTGTATCGCCAAATAGATTTACATATAAATTAACTAAGCCCTGCTTCATTTCATCGCTTAATGAGTATGCTTTTTGGCCTGTATTATTTAGGTGCCATTGTTGATTTGCTAATGGGTCACCAACAACTCCTGAAATGCTTATTTGCGCAGAAGCCGTTTTACCATTTGCGTTTACAGTGTAATCAATAACTGCATCATCATCCGTCATTGGAACATAAGTAAATGATGTTCCCTCTACAGTTAGAGTACCGTGACTAAATGTGAATACGCCATCTTCTGCAACCACTTCTTCACCGTTTTCAGTGAAGCTAAATGTAAGTGCATCGCCATCGTTATCACTGGCTTTGAATTCTGCAGTAACAGGGATCCATTGTTTTAAATCTACAACAACTACATCGCTCGCTTTAGGCGCTACGTCAGTAACTAATGGTACGCTGTTTTTATTATCGTCATCACTACTTCCACAACCAGAAAGTGAAACCACTATTGCAGCAGACAATGCTGACATTTTAAAAATATTATTTTTCATAAACTCTCTTTGTTAGTTATTTTTATGATGGTGTGACGTTACACAACAGGAATAAAAATAACAACGAGGTGTTTACAGTCATTAACAATAAAGACAATAGATGTAACGATAGAGTAATCGTTGTATGCTTAGTTAAAGAAACAATTATTAAGCACATATATTAACTTGAACATTCAAAGAAGCTAATATAGAACAGGATTAACAATTACTTTAAAGGGGGCAAACTATGAAATTGAAAAAAGTATTAGCAGGTATAGCATTAGCTACATGTGCACTTAGCGTATCGGCAAATTCTGCATTTAAAGAACCAAGTGACGCGATTGAATACCGCCAAGCAGCGTTTTCAATGATCTCAGTACAAATTGGTGACATGGGCGCAATGCTAAAAGGTAAAGTACCTTTTGACGCAGAGCAATTTAAAATGCGTGCTAACAACGCTGCTGCACTTTCAAAAATGCCATGGGAAGCGTTTTACGAAGGGACAGATAAAGGCGACACAGCTGCACTTGCTGCTGTTTGGGCCGAAAATGCAACCTTTGTTGAAAAAGCGAATGCTTTTGCAGCAAATGCAGATAAGCTAGCGTTAGCTGCTCAATCGGGCGATAAAGCCGTAATTGGTAAAGCTTTTGGCGCATGGGCTAAAGGCTGTAAAGATTGCCATAAGCAATTTAAAGATTAATTATTGTTGTAGCCAGTTTAACGACAATAAATAGATACTAAAAAAGCACTGAGCGTTAATAACGGTCAGTGCTTTTTTTTATGCTTTTTATCTACGAGACTTTAGCAGCTCGGCCTTTAAATGGGCGCTTAAACATCGCACCAATATCACCCAAAATAATATATAAACACGGTACTAATATAAGCGTTATTAACGTTGCAAACATAACAGCAAAGCCAAGTGCTACCGCCATAGGTATTACAAACTTAGCCTGCAGGCTTGTTTCAAACATAATAGGTAATACACCAGCAAAGGTTGTTATAGACGTTAATAGTATTGCTCTAAAGCGAGCACAACCAGCTTCTATTACCGCATTTTTAACGCTAACACCTTCGCGGCGAACTTGGTTTACATAATCGGTCATTACAAGTGAATCATTTATAACAACACCTGCTGCGGCAATTAAGCCAAATCCCGACATTAAGCTCATATCTAAATCAAACCAGTAATGACCCCAAATAGCCCCGGTTAAACTAAATGGAATAACCGACATTACAATAAGCGGTTGTGAATAGCTTTTAAGCGGCACAGCTAGCAGTATGTATACTAAAATCATTCCGCCAATAAAAAACATTATTTGCTCATTAGCTTGAGCTTGCTGCTCTTCTATTGCGCCACCAAGCTCTGATTTAACACTTGGGAATTCTTCTATTAGCTGTGGCAGTAAGTTTTCTTTTACTTGCTTAACCACTTCGCCCGGCTCAATTTGCTCTTCATCAATATTGCCATAAACATACACGGTACGGTAGCCACCTTCGCGGCGTATATAGCTAATACCTGGCGTTTCTGTTAATTCTACTACATCACCAAGAAGTACTTCTCGCCCTTGTGGGGTGGTAACCACGGTGTGTTTAAGTGATGAAAATGCCTCACGAGTCAGTTTAGGGTAGCGTACCATTACGCGTACTTCTTCGCCGTTTCGGATTACGCGCTGCGCTTCGCCACCATAAAAACTGGCTCCCACTTGATTTGCAATACCTGCTAAATCTAAGCCTAAATCATAAGCAACAGGTTTAAGGCTCATTTGCACTTCTTTGCTCGCAGGATCTATGGTTGAGCTAATATCAAACAACCCTTTTTGCTGTTGAAGTAATTGAATAAAACGACGACCCGCTTGATTTAAAGTATCTATATCTGAGCCATACAGTAAATAGCCAAACTCGCCGCCACCATTACCACCGCCGCCACCAACATCGTCTTGAATAGTTAACGACTTAATACCAGCAATAGTCGGCATAGCCTCACGCCATCGGCGAGAAAGCTCAAATGCATTGTATGGACGTGAATCTTCGTCAACTAATGGAGCTAGTAACTGCGACTCAGTTCTGCCTTGGTTAAATACCAATACATCACGAATAATTTTTTGGCCAAATTCACGTTCTGTTTCTTCATCGACTCTAAGTACCATAGCTTCTATTTCGCGAATAGCGGCAATGGTTTGTAAATCAGAAACGTTGTCGTTCATTTCAACTTGTATTTGTGGAAAGTCATGCGGCACTTTAGGAGTTGGAACTGTACGTACTTTATTAGACGTAATAAGTGCAATACTGATTATAAACATTGCAATAAAAGCAAACAAAACAGTCCAACGCCAATCAACACACTTAGCAATAAAACGTTTATATGGACCATTTACGAAACCAAAAAAGCGTGTATTGAAGCGATCGCGCCAACCACCTTTTTTGATCGGCGAAAAGTGCGTATGAGCAATGTGAGCTGGCAGTATCAGCTTTGATTCAATCAAACTAAATACTAAACACAGCATTACTACAACGGCTATACCATAAAAGAAGGCACTTTCTGGCCCGCTCGACATTGTGAATGGTGCAAATACAGCAATTGTTGTTAATACACCAAAGGTTGCAGGGGTCGCGACTCGGTTAGCGCCACGCACAACATTTTCTACACCACCGCCGCTTTTTTCAACTTCGGTGTAGGCAGCTTCCCCTATCACTATGGCATCATCCACCACTATGCCGAGCACCATTATAAAAGCGAATAACGAAATAATATTAATGCTAATGCCAAATAGTGGCATCATCATCATGGCCCCTAAAAAACAAACAGGTAAGCCAATCATTACCCAAAGCGCTAGTTTAAAACGCAAGAATAACGACAACATAATTGCCACCAAAATGGCACCTTGAAACAGGTTAGCTTTCATCATATCAAGGCGAGCATTTAGGTAGTAGGTCATATCCATTAATGGCTCTAATCGAATACCTGGCGGTAGCTGCTTATTTTTTTGATCAATAAACGCTTTAACCGAATCCGCAACGGGAATCATGTTTTGCTCTTGCGTTGCTTTTACCGATAAATACACCGCGTTTTCGCCATTAAACTTAAAGTAGCGCTCACCTTCGGTAAATTGATCTTTAATAACTGCAATATCTTGCAGTAAAACTTTAGCGCCATACTCGCCAATTTTTACCGGAATTTGCCTAAACTCATCACCTGAGTAAAACTGATTCTCGACGCGAACAGAAATAACACCTGCGTCTGTTTTTAGCTGCCCCGCCGAAAAGTTAGCTGAGTAACGGCGTACCGCATTCATCACATCACTAAGGGTTAGATTATATTGGCGCAGCGTATCGGGCTCTACTTCAATTGCTATTTCATCAAGAGGAACATCGTTTACCACTAACGACACGTTAGATAACTGTAGTAACTCATCTTCTATTTGGTTTGCTATAGGCTTAAGCTCTGTAAGTGGTAAGTCAGCAACGAGCGTCATACCTATTACGTCTTGCCTAAACTCAACCTGACTTATGGTGACCGGTTCCATACCCGCCGGAAAAGTCGCAATACCATCAACACGCAACTTTACTTTATCAAGCACATCGGTAAGTTTTGCATCGGTGTTTATTTCCAGGCTGGCTGTACCGCCATTTCTAAATGCGCGATACACGCCTTTTTTAATTTCGGTTATATCTTTAAGTGACTCTTCAACTTTTATAAGAATACTTTCTTCTATTTCCTGAGGAGAGGCACCTGGGTAATTAGCCTCAATATTAATGTAGTTAATCTCTACATTAGGAAACATTTGACGCTGAATCGTAAAGTAACTTATAGCCCCCATAATAATGATAAAAAACATCATTAAATTAGCGGCTACTGAATTATTAGCAAAGTAGGCAATTAGCCCTGTTTGTTTTTGTTGTATTGACTCGCTCATAATTATTAGACCCTACAGCTGTTGCGTGTTTGAAGTGCTCGTTTCTGAGCTTTCTGGTTTTGCAGCTACACCTGCAATTTTAACCTGCATTCCTTTTTGCGGGTATTCAGGTAAAGTAATAACGAGTTTGTCATCGGCATTTAAACCACTGCTAATATAAAAATACTCACCCTCTTCACGAATAACCGTTACTTTGCGAGGCTCTAGTTCTTGATTTTCGTTTACTACCCACACAGTTTGATTGTTAACCAAAGCTTGCGGTAAACGGTAAATATTATTAAGCATTGCACCTGCAAAATTTACCTGTACGTAGCTGCCAAACTTAATGGCTGGTTGTATGTTTTTAAGACCGTATGGGTCTTCTATACGTACTACTAAACTGCTCATACGTGTAGCGTTATCAACAATCCCTAAGTCACGGTCAATTACACCTTCACGGGTGAAGCTGTTTAGGCCCTTTTGAATAATCGTTGCGGTAATACCTTTAATACGCTCTGGCAAAAAAACGCTATCGAACCCTGCTATAGGAATAATCACTTCAGCAGTTTCAATATTATTGAGTTCAGCAACTTGCGAACCCATAGTGACAAATTGACCCACACCTACATTTCGGCTAATAACCAATGCATCGTAAGGGGCTGTTACTTCACAATTATCTAAGTCACGTTGTGCACGTTTTAATGCAGCTTGCGCCGACTTTACAGACGCCTGCGCACTTAGCACTTGAGGCTTACGTAAAAATAAGTCGGTACGCGCTTTACTTGGAAAACGCTTTGCTTCATCTTCGGCTACTTGGGCTTGGGCTTGTTCTTCAATTAAGCCTGCCTGTGCGCGAGCTATTTCGGCCTCAGCAACAAGTACTGCTGCTTCATAGTTATCTTTTTCGATAGTAAACAACGTCTCACCGCGAGCAACGATTCCACCGGCTACAAAATTAGGATGCCAACTTAGCACTTCACCCGACACCTGCGCCGAGAGTTGTGTATTTTCAAGTGGCTTTACTTCACCGTAGCTATTAATAATAACTTGATGATCGTTTGCAGCCACTGGCTCAACTTGCACTGTTGGACGAGTATCAATTACTTCTTTTTTTTCTGGCTCTTGTGCAATGGCATTTATTCCCATAAAGCCAACAACACCAACAACTAGTGCTACAAATGGAAAAACCCATCTAAGTGAATTTGTTTGCATATCCGATTATCCCCAAAATTCTATTAACGTCATAATACCAGAGCCATATGAAACATTAAGGTGACATTTGTAAGCAACTGTTGCAAATGCATATGAAACACCGATTTTCCGGGTTATAAAAAATAACTTTGCATGCAGTTCATCTCATTCGTTATATTTTGTTACAAACTTTTATTTATTAATATCAGTTAATTAGCGTTGTACACTTAAATTTCGTCGCGAAGATGTGCGAAATCAAATTAATTTACGTACAGTCCAATTAAATTAACAAATATTAAAAGTCTCAAAATGAAATTAACGACCATCACCCTTGCGCTTAGCTTAGCGTTTGGCAGCCATGCATTTGCAGCCGATAAAAAAGACGAAAAAGAGCCAAAAACACTTAGCGAAATGATCAAAGGACAAACCGAATTTGCCGGTATATTTAACCTTTATCAAGACGAAAAAACCGGTAAGCACCTTATGGTGATTAACGAGTCCCAACTTAATACGCCGTTTGTATATTTTGCGCATACCGTTGATGGCGTTACAGATGCAGGCCATTATCGTGGTTCGTACCGCGAAACTAAGTTAATTGAATTTAGAAAATACTTTGATCGTATCGATATCATTAGCAAAACTCCTCGCTACAAATTTGACGAAAACAGTGCAATTTCAAAAGCGAGTGATGCCAATATTAGTGAAGCGGTACTTGCGAGCATTAAAATAGAAAAAGAAGAAGACGGTAAAATAGCATTCAACGTAAATAAGTTATTTTTAAGCGAAGCACTTCATAAAGTATCACCTACGCCAAATCCAGCTGATAAAAACGCTAAAAAGCGCTTTAAAGTAGGCAAGCTAGACGATAAAAAATCACGCATTATTAAACAGCGTCCATATCCTAATAACTTAGACGTGGTTGTTGATTACGTATTTACTAACCCAAGCCCAACGGTACGTGGCTCAAATGCAGTAAGCGACCCACGTAGTGTATCGGTAAAAGTACAGCACTCGTTTGTTGCTCTACCTAAAAACGATTACCAGCCGCGCATGGACGACGCCCGTATTGGTTATTTTACTAATCAATTTGATCAAATGACATCTACCGATTGGGCACCTTATGAAGATGTTATAAAACGCTGGGATCTACAAAAGAAAGACCCTAGTGCAGCACTTTCAGAGCCAGTAAAACCAATTACTTGGTGGATAGAAAACACCACACCAATTGAGTGGCGCGATACTATTCGTGATGCTGTTTTAACATGGAATACTTCTTTTGAAAAAGCTGGTTTTAAAAATGCCTTAGAGGTAAAAGTACAACCAGATGATGCAGATTGGGATGCGGGCGATATTAATTACAACGTACTGCGTTGGACTTCGTCACCTAAGCCTCCATTTGGCGGATACGGACCTGCACTTGCTAACCCATTAACAGGCGAAATACTGGGCTCAGACATTATGCTTGAGTTTGTATTTATGAAAAACCGTTGGATTTACGACACACTTTTCACTCAAGGAACAATGAGCCACGGTGAAACAACACATACCGGCGAGTTAAATTGTTCACTAGGGCATGAAATTCAACAAAATCTAATGCTTGCCAAAGGCCTTGCTAGCGGCGGAAAAATTGAAGATAAAGAAATGCTTCGCCAAGGTCTAACACAATTGGTACTTCACGAAGTAGGCCATACTTTAGGTCTTAACCACAATATGAAATCATCTATTTTATGGGATGAAAAAGAAGTACACGACAAAAACAAAACCCAAGGCATAGTAACCGGCTCTGTTATGGATTATGCACCGGCTAACATTGCCCCAATTGGTGTGCAGCAAGGTGATATTTTTCAAACAAAACCAGGTCCTTACGATGATTGGGCAATTAACTATGGCTACAGCGTAGCGCTTGAAGATGAAGCTGCTGAACAAGCTAGACTTGAAAAAATACTTGCTCGTTCAAGTGAACATGCCCTTGCCTTTGGTAACGACGCAGACGATATGCGCGCACCAGGTCGCCATATCGATCCACGTGTAATGATTGGTGATTTGTCATCAAACCCTGCGGCCTATGGCGCAGATCGTATGGCGCTAATTAATAAATTATTTACTGAGCTAAAAGATAAAGCAACAGTTAAAGGTGAGTCTTACCAACAGCTTGTTACCTCTGCTAACAGCTTATTTGGTCAGTACCGAGCTCAAGCGGGTGTTGTTTCTCGCCAGATTGGTGGTGTGTACGTTGAGCGTGCTGTAGTGGGTGATGCAAACGCAGATAAACCATTTACACCTGTATCGCTTGAGCGCCAAACACAAGCGATGGATATACTCGCAAAGTTTGTATTTGCACCAGACGTACTACAAAACATGCAACCTCTTTATAGCTACTTACAGCTGCAACGTCGTGGCTTTAATCACTATGGCAAAAATGAAGACCCTAAAGCACACCAAATGATTTTAGGGATGCAAAAATCTGTACTTGCACAGCTATTACACCCAGCCGTATTACTGCGTATTTCTGATACTGCGTTGTACGGTAATAAATATAGCCTAACTCAGTTTATGCAAGATTTAACCGCTAATATTTTTGTGAAAAGCAAAGACGCAAATTCTATTAGTCACAACTTACAAATTGAGTATGTTAATCAGCTAATCGCAATTGCAGGTCTTGGCAAAGCAAGTAAATACGATAACTTAGCTAAAACAGCTGCGTTATATCAGCTAACTCAAATAGCCGATACCAGTGTTGCTTGGGGTGCAGATACAGCAACTAAAGCGCATAAAAAATATATTGACCGCTTAATAGCAAAAGCGCTAGAAGCGTAAAATAACTCTACTAATTGAGTAAACCAAGGCCACGTTTAACGTGGCCTTTTTTATAACCTAATTCACAGATCAAATATAAATAGTGCCTTTTAAATACCTTACAGCATGCCCTGTTAAGGTAACGGTTGTATCACCCACTTCACATAGTAAATGCCCGCCTCGGCTTGAAGCTTGATAAGCACTTAACGTAGTTTTATCCAACTGCTGCGCCCAGTAAGGTGCCAAGCCAGTATGAATAGAACCTGTTACGTAATCCTCATCGCCACCGCTTGCAGGCCAAAAATAACGAGATATAAAATCATATTCAGTACTTGGAGCAGTGGCCACTACATCAAGTGGATAAAGCGTTTTTAAAAGCTCTGAGCTAGTTTTTAATTCAAGTATTTGGTCACCGCTTTCATAAATAACAAAGTAGGCTTGGCGATTTTTAAGCACTTTACTCGGTTGTATAGACAGGCCGTCAAGCAGTTGCTGCGGCACATTTTGCACTTCAACCGGTGCTTGTTTTGGAAAGGTCATTGCAAAGCTGCCATCAGCGTTTTTATTAACGATTAGCTCGCCCACCGCATCAGCAATAAAGCGAATTTGCGATATATTATGCTCTTCACATAAAACATAAGCAGCCGCAAGTGTGGCGTGACCACAAAAATCGATTTCCATTAACGGCGAAAACCAGCGAATAATAAAACTTCCATCGTTTTGCAGGCAGGTAAAAGCAGTTTCAGATACGTTATTTTCAGCGCCAATCTTTAGCATTAAATCGTCGCTTAACCACGATTCTAGTGGGATCACTGCCGCATAGTTACCTTTAAATAACTCATTCGTAAACGCATCTATTTGATGAATGGCTAATTGCATTGTTTAAACTTTGTAATGATTAATAGTTTAAAACTGCCATATCTAAACTAAATTAGCACTTTTATTTTGGCTTTAAGCCATTACAGGCCGCATTCTATAATATTGCATACAACCAAATTGCACAGCATTGGTAAGCAATAGCATAATAAACATAAGTAAGTGCGCCGTGCTTGGAGCAACTGTTGTAAGCTCAACAACTAAGCCGCAAATACCAGCAATAAACTGCAAGCTAAAGTAGCGCGCGCTTAAATTACTTACATTACCCGTACGCAATGTTTTATAGGTTTGTGGCATAACACGTACCGAACTCATCACCAGGCCAACATACGTTAAGGCGCTTAATACCATTGCAGTATCGAGGGTTGAATTCAAAAGCAGTGAAAAAGGCAGTAACGAAAAGCCTAACATAGTAACCAACTGCACGCGTTCTCGTTTGGCTGCGTTATAACGTGCAAAAAAATACAAAATAAGTCCGCTTAGCGCGCCTGTTACTATAAATGGTAGCGCAATATAAAAGCGTTCAAAATAAATATTGTAGGTTATAAAGTAAAGACTTTGTGCTAACCCAAACGTCATCATCAATAGTGATAAACCTGAGACACTACGGTTTTTTCGAATTTTGCTTAGTAATGGTAAAAAACTAAAAACCAAAATAAATGAAGACAATATAGGCAAATAATGCGCCAAAACAACCTCGCTCGTTACATAAATGTTAATTAAATATGGAAATAAAAACATTTAATAAACATCTGTTTTAAAAGGCTTTTACTATGAGCGCGGCATTGTAGAGCCGCGTAGATTTAACTCAACTAAATAAGACATTCTTGTTTTAGGTACTGGCAAGCTAGGTATACAAAAACCGTAGAATTAAGTTAACAGTTTACCTATTTAATAGAAAGTCCACTCACAAACTATTAAATAAAAATGATAGTTGTTATCATGCGCAAGTCATTAGCTGCTATATAAAACTATTTATGAGAAAAACTCTTTTTAAAATACACAGTTGGATCGCCCTCATAGCCATCATTCCGTTGATTGTTATTAGTATTACAGGGAGCGTATTAGTTTTTAAAAGTGAGATAGATGGCCTACTTATGCCAAGCAGCCACTTTGTTGTAAAAGCACTGCCAGAGCGCATGCCAATCGACAAGTTAATTGCAAAAACAGAGCATGCTTACCCTGAATATGTAGTAGGTAGTTGGGAAATATTTAACAATGATACTGCTGATCGGGTTTACTTAGTAAAACGCGGCACAGAGCAATGGTATAAGTTTCATTTAAACCAATATACAGGTGACATTTTATCTGAACCTGTTGGTACCAGTCATTATTTTACCGATTGGTTTTTAGAACTGCACTACACCTTTTTACTTAACGACTTTAAAAATCTACCAGGGCAAACAGGTACTGTATTAGGCTTCTTTTTTGCATTGTTTTTATTGGTGTTAGGTGTAACTGGGCTTATTATTTATCGTAAATTTTGGCAGCGTCTATTTAGTGTGCGCTGGCGTGCAACACTGCAAATAGTACTTAGCGACATTCATAAAATGACAGGTGTTATAGGATCTCCCATCATTATTATTTTAGCTATCACAGGTGGCTACTTTAACTGGGCGGTGTGGTATCACGAAGTTATTGAACACGCTGAAGAAGAGCACTTTGTACTAACCAAAAACTTACACAGCAGCGATATTTCTTTTCAACACATACTTGATGACAGTAAAAAACAAATACCCACTTTTAACGGTACGTTTTTAGTTATGCCACTCGAGCCTGACGAAAATATTACTTTATTTGGCGAAGTAGACACAAGCAACCCGCTTGCAAGCGAATACGCTAATACAGTTAGTTACGACAAGCAAACAGGCGAACATTTAACTAACTGGGATATTCGCGAAGTAGGCATTGGCTGGCAAGCAATTGATAGTTTTAGAAAACTTCATTTTGGCTACTTTGCAGGGCTAATAAGTAAAATACTGTGGTGCGTAATTGGTTTGAGCCCAGTGTGGCTAGCAGGTACTGGTTTTTACTTATGGTTTACTCGCCGTAGACGTAAAAAACATTCACAAAAAAACCGTTTTAATAAACGCAGCACAGCAAGGGCTTGATTAAAAACCCACCACATTGTAATGTAAAAATTAACAAAGGAGTGGGTTATGATATTTATCAAAATAGTTATTAGTATTACCTTTTTATTTTTAGTTGGATGTAACACAACCAAAGTTCAGCAAGTAGAACAACAAGTAGGACTTGAACAACTATTAAATCATTCTTTGTTTAATGAACTCGACACACCTTCTGAGCACAGTATTTTTGAGTTACCGGATGCTGAAAAAGAAATGTTTTTAGCTTACGCCGAAAACCAAAAGCTATCCCAAATCCGTGATGACCGCATAATTTACAACTACCTCGAAAGCCAGATAGCTAACTTTAAATACCATGGCGATACACTTACTTCAGCTCAAACCTTAAAGCGTTCGCAAGGTAATTGCATTAGTTTAGCCATTTTAACGCAAAGCTACGCACAAGCTCTTGGGTTAGAAACAAGCTTTCAAGAAGTTACAAGTAAGCCCATATACGCAAAAGAAAATAATGTTGTTTATGTCGCTAATCACTTTAGAACAAAAGTATATGCTCCAAAAGTAGAGAAAAAAGATGATAATATTATTGAGTTTTTCAGAGCGGGTACCTTAATTGATTACTTCCCTACCAATCGCAGTTTTTATTCAAGCAGCGCAGACTATAACGATTTAGTTTCTAAGTTTTATAGTAATTTAGCTGCCACAGCACTAGCAGACAAACAGCTTGATATTGCTTACTCTCTTATTTTACAAGCGAATAAATTTACACCAAATGATGCAGAACTATTTAACATAGCTGGTATTTTACATCGTCGAGCTGGTGATTTACAAAGCGCTAAAAACATCTATCAAACAGCACTTAGTAATAACGAAATAAATATTAATTTAATCAGCAACTATCAGCTTTTAGCTGAAGAGTTAGGCGACAAAGAGCTTGTTAAAGAGCTCACCTCACAATTAGTTAATAAAGAAAAAGACCCATACGAATTACTAGTGATCGCTAAAAACAACTTACAAGCTGGCCACGCTCATCAGGCTAAAGCACACCTTGAGCAAGCGATTACTAAAGCGCCTTACATTGCTGAGCTATACTTGGAACTCGCAAAAGTTCGCTATCAACAAGGTAATATTAAACAAACACAAACCTTACTTGAGAAAGTAATTGAACTAGAACGTGATAATCAAAAACTCGATGTATATCAAGCTAAGTTACTATCCTTGCAAATGGATAAGTAACTTAGCCAATTAATATTTATAACGAATAATAAAAGCTCAGCCAAGCACGCATTTCATCTTCAAAACTGTCGCCTTCTACTCGCGACAGTCCCATATTAAATGTTAAATCATTTACGCCTGCAGGCCCCATTCCAAAACTAAAATCACCTTGGTATTTTAAGCCGTAGCTTTGTGCGTATACGGTGTCGTCGAGTTGATGTTGCTTATAATAAAGCCACGGCATACCTTCTTTAAAGCTAAAGCCGCCACCGTAGCCTTGATAGCGCTTTGCAGTTGCACTGTAAAAAGGCAGCTCAGATGAAAGTACATATTCACTATTTTGCTGCTGATTAATAAGATTTGAGCTAAAGCCACCTAATGCAAGGCTCCTGTCATCACGTTGTTTTTGATCAAAGTTTGCATAAAGAGGAATACCAAACGCTTTACCAAAAAGTTTGGCGGCTAAATCGTAACCTTGCCAACTATTGCTCTTACTACTGCCATCGTACCAACTGGCATAAAGACTTTGCCCTATTGCAAAATCTTGACGATCATATTGCCAATTTTGAGCAATGCCTAAACGCGTCCAATTTTTATGGCTTTGCCTATAATCAGTGTAATTGTAGGCAAGCTCTGGCGTTAAACTTAACTGCCCAAATTTAACGGGGTAACTTATTGCGGCAAAACCACCACGGGCATCCATGTCTGCACTTAGACTTTGCTCATACTGGCGCGATGTATCTAAATCATAGTCAAACAGTGCAAGTTTCAGTTTTACATCAAGCGCATTATATTTTGCCTGCACATAACCACCGTGCAATGCCCCATCGTGTAAATCAGTGCTATACCCCGCCTGTAAGTCGAGCTGCTTTAATAAGTCGCTACTTTTAATGCTTAAATCTAACAAACTGGTAGAAGCTGAATAATACTGAGAGCCAATCGCGAAAGTAGCGTGCTGGTCGAGCACGTTGTAATTTGTTTGCTCTGTAGTTTCGTGCTTATATATTTTAGCTTTTGGAAGTGTATGGTCGTTTACTATTAGCAGCGGTGCTTTTTTGTTAGCTGCAAACTCAGTAACTACAGTGCTTTTTATAGCTTTTGGCAGTGTTTTTACATTTGGCCCATCTGCGGTTATCGAAAAATAGAGTAACGAGCCATCAGCCATTTCAATTGGGTGGGCAACGGCCTCTTGCCCTTGGGTTAACTTGGTGAGTGTTTTACTCTCTATGTTGTAGTTATAAATATCGGTGGCGCTATTTAAACCTGCAACAAAGTAAAGTGACTCGCCATCATGGCTAAAGCTTGGCTGACTTAAATATTGATACCCGTTTGGCATAGGTACTGATAGCTGTTGCTCGCCGTTTATGCCTTGTATATACAATTGCCAATTTTCATTTAATGACGTTGATAAATAAGCCAATTTAGTTTCATCAGGACTGAGAATTGGGTAATCGTAAGTTGTCTCAAGGCTTTTTGTAAATAATGGTGTGATGGTTTGCGTATTAAGATCAACCCTCACTAATTCAGAGTAACCATCTCTTATTTGCTCGCCATACAAGGTTTCACCGTTACTGGTTACGCTAAATCGTCGTATACCAGCAAGTTCTGTAAGCTGTGTAATATTCCCAGTGTCAGTGTTATAGCTAAATATGTCAGACACTTTGTTATAAATACCCGACTCTTCATTGCTGTACGCATTGAAATACAACGTTGTGCTATTTACCCATTGAGGATTTGCAATACCGGCTCGGTTAATTTGATTAAGCACTTGTTTTTGTTCGCGCTTAAACACACTGGGCGCTGTATCTGGAATATCTTGTGCATCGTTTTCGAGTAGCTCTTTTTGCGCTTTAGTAAACTCTTCTTGCGCTTTAATGTTGTCATCCGTGCTATAAATTATAAGCTTGGTATTACTCTCTATATCTCGCTCAACAATCGCAATCTTACTACCATCTTTTGAAAGTGCTGGGTTACTTGCATATAAGTTAAGCTCAAGCCAAAGTTCACTATTAAGTAACGGCTCCCCTTGCTCTATTTGCATTGCTTTATAGGTATATTCAGCTATAAATCGGCGATATAGCTTGGCTGCACTTTGCCCAAACACACCGCTAAATGCCTCATCAAAATCACGCGTTTTTACGCCTTGCATTCGCGTCCAAACACTATCGAGTGTTTGCTCTGAATAGTTTTGCTCTAGCCAATTTAAAAAGCGGCTACCCATTAAGTAAGCCATTGAGCCGCCCATAAAGCCCTGCTCGCCATTTAATTGCCCATAGGTTGGCAAAGCACCTTGCTGAGCAAATTCTCGCAGTATTGACTCTGAGTAGTTATCAAATAAACGCCCACGGCCCGTCATTTTAGACTCAATCAATGTGGCATAACCTTCGGCTACCCAGCGCGGTGTATCACTGTAAGTTAAGTCGTATAGATCCCATATGCCACGTACTTTTTGCTGCCAGTCATTGCGTGTAGGCTGTGCTAAATGCACTAAGTGAATATATTCATGCAGTACAAGTAACTGCTGCCAGCCAGAGCTGTTTGATATAACTGTGTCAGATTGTGGTGGCGTAGTAAAAAGTGCCATCACAGGGTTACTTGAGGTAGGTAGCGCAAAGCCATTTGCTGCATTTAGGGGATCAAACACCACTACATCAACTGTTTTATCAAGTGCTCGGTTTTGCTGCTCAAACACTTTGGTGCGAACTATTTCAAGCTCTGCTGCAGTTGATTTAGCAAAATCAGCATGCTCAACACTGTAGTGAATGTTGAAATGTTCAGTATGAATAGTTTGCCAATCGGCTGCAAAGCTTGGTGCTGCTAGTAATAAAGCTGATGCGATGAGTGTTTTTTTCATGAGCGTCCCTAAAAGAATTCCTTAATACCATCTAGGGTATTATTAAATGTCTTTCATGGGCAGTAAGAAAGTGTAATAAAGCATGTGCAAATGTGTATTTACACATGTTTTATTAGGGGAGTTTACATCCAGCTGCGGGTATCTGACTCAATCTGTTTGATTGTAAAATCAATAATAAAGTCAGCATCTTGCTGCTTTATGTAGGGCATAAATGCAAAGCCTGAAGCAAGTTGTATATACAGGCTTTTTAAGCCTGATTTTCTCATTAAGTAGGTACTTATACTGCGTGCACTTTGCGCTTTATAAAGCTCAAAAACACGGTAATGAACCCCAATCATACCTTTGCGTACAACCATGTAAAATCGGCCATTATCCTCATGCATGTAATAACCATAACGCTGATACGATAAAGTTACCAAGCCAGAAAATACGACCAAAACACCAAGGCTTATCAAAGTATTAATATCAGCAATAAAACAAAAGCCAAACACTAATGCACTGGGTAACAGTGAATAAAAGCCTAAATTTTTATACAAAAGCGCTCGCTCTGCGCGCTTAAAAGCGAGTTTTTTACTATTAAACCAAGGGTAAATCCATTGGCATACACTATCAACTTGTTCGCTATTTAATACAGGTAATACTAAGGTTTGTTTATTTTTTTTAGCCGCAGCACCGGCTGNGCTGCTATTCCGCCGCTACTTGCTTGTAAACACTCAACGGTAAATCGCTTTAATAATCGCCCCATTAGATTTTGCTTAATAACAATAGATTGCACTTTATCCATGCTCATCGAAAGCTGATGGCGCTCTAACAAGCCAGCAATACGTTTAAACTTTTGACCTTTAAAATAAAGCTCAAAGTTGTAAAAACGAATAAGCGACATAGTCACCGATAGCATCACAGCAGCCAAAACTAACAAAATAATTAAGGTGATCATTGCAAAGGTAGCAGCACTGGCCAGCATACCCAGCTCTTGCTGATAAAAGCCTTCTACTTTGGTAATAATTTGCTTCTCTAAAAAATTAACAATCAGGTTTATAAAAGGGGCAAGAGCAGCGATTGCTAAAATAGCCATATTCGACATTAAACCAAATTTAGCTATTTCTTTATTGCTAATGCTTAGCTTGTTTTCGATAGTGTCTGTTTCGCTTTGTTCAGTATTTTGTATTTTTTCTTGTTGCTGCGCTTTAAAATCAAATATTTGTTTACGCATTTGCTGTGCGTAATCTTTGGTGACGCCTGGTAAAACAACTTCTTGTGACACACTGCCAGCAGCATCAAAAATACAATTAACTAAGTTTACAGGGGTAAAATAAAATGGTTCGGCAATATTAACGTTTTGCACACGGCCAAATTTCAGCGTAAGTCGCTCTTTTTTAAATACACCTTTGTTAAGCAATATTTCGTTGTCGCTACTAATACAAAACTTAAAATTTAAATAATATAAAAATGAGTAAACAAATAATAAAACTAGTGCAATACCGCCTGCCACCTGCGCCCAAAACAACTTATTTTCCACTTGAGTAACAAACACTACAAACATAGGTAGTAAGTTTAAAAGGCCATCTTTTACAAAGCGCACACTAAAGTGCACAACAAAATATAAAAGCGCCCAAGGCGATACTTTTTGCCAGTAAATAGGACTGACTTGATCTTCGATAGTTGTATTACTCATCGACTAAAGTTGCCTGAGGTGTTGTGTCGTCTTGGCGGTAGTTTTGTACAAATTGGCGCATATTTTTACAATCATCATGGGTTAATCCACTAATTTGTAAATCGGCACTTACACCGCCAGCGCTAAATAATTTAATGCTCGCAAGGCTGAGTTTTCGCTCTATTGGTCCTTGGTGTATTTCCATATGCTGTACACGTGCTAAAGGTAATACTGTCACTTGTTGCCAAATAACACCTTTTTTAAAAGCAATGTCATGATTTCGCACTGCGAAACCTCGCAACCTCACACTTATCATGTTGTACAGCATAGATACGGCCACTAAAATAGGCATACCAATTAGCAAATACGTTTGTGCATTATTAGCAAAGGCTTCATTAAAATAACAAACCGCAATCAGCGCACCAATTAGCGGTATATAAAACAGAAGCGAGCTAAGCTGTGCATGTAGTAAGGCTTTATCAGCCAATGGCTTAAAGCTAATATCACTATGCTTTGGTAAATCCATTATTTGTTGATTGTTAAACACTATTTATCCCTATTACTGCTTTTAATTAATTACCAACTAATGGTGGTTATTAAGGTGTGGCTTTGTTTTGGCTCAAGCGTTACTTTATCTGTCAATACGTTAGCAGCCTCTAAGCAGAGCATCGTTTTATACTCATCGTCAGCAAAGTTAGATAAGCGTTTTGATTTTTCTATCCATGGGTTCCACAGTACACACGAACTTGAATTTTCGCGGCTCACATTAATAACACCCTCTGGCGTATTAATAGTTTGAATTGTATTTGCTTGTGTATAAACCATGTCGGTTTCGCGCTCAAAACTTACAACATCATTTTGTACAAATGGCCCTTCACCAAACTCAATATATTGCGCGCCTTGCAAACCATCAACATGGGTATTTGTAATGTCTGATGTAGGAAAATAGGTATGCAGCGCTTGAGTAAAGCTAAACGGCGTACTCCCTAAGTTAGTCGTAGTTAAGCGAACCTGTAATTTATCGCTTAATACAAACTCAACTTTTAATGCTGACTGATGTGGCCAATACGTCGTATTAACAAGCTTCATGGGTAGCTTTAAACTAACTGTAATTTGCTCATCAGATTCGTGTACTTCATCAGCTTGCCACACGCTTGTGCGCGCAAAACCATGGGCAGGCCACCCATCATTAGCGTGTGTACCAAACCATGGCCAACAAATAGGAATACCACCTCGAATACTTACCCCTTCTTGATAGGTTTCGTCTTGTGATACCCATATAAGTGGCTTGTTATTTTTAGGGATATACTCGGTAATTTGCCCACCTTGCAAAAATATTTTTGCGTCGCACTTTGCACTAGCTATTTTAATAAACTCAAGACCGGTTTCGCTTTGCTCAATGCTAACTGATGGCGATAATTTCATACCTTCCCCTATAATACTGATACTAAAGATTTTTAATATTTGTACAGAAACAATAATGCATGCTTAAAGTATACGCTATTGATATTAAATATTGATTGCTGAATTTGTTCATTGCCGATTAATACATATACAGTAAACTCACAAACAATTACTTTGTACTAACAGCTGTAAATGAATAATACTAAAGTCTATACAATAAGACTTGCCAATTATTCACAACATACGTACTGTGCGCAACTTAATGCACACAAGATGCTAAGAAAATTTACTATAATTTAAACAACATAATTTTACATTAGTTACTGCTCTAACTATTAAAAACCAATAAAAGCGGCCTAATGTGCAATATATTGTTTGAATTCAATTTATTTGATGTGTAACATTTCGCGATTACGGCAAGCTACCGCCCCATCGACGAGATAAGCAAATGCAAAAATATGACGAGTTATTGGTTTCTTTACGTAAAGTGATCCGCGCGATTGACTTACATTCTAAGCAGCTAAATAAAACTTCGGGTTTAACAGGCCCACAATTGCTTATAATGCAAGAAGTTAGAAAAACCGATGGAATAACGGCGAGCCGTATTGCTCAAAACGTAAATTTAAGCCCAGCAACGGTCACCAATATTCTCGACAGAATAGAAAGCAGAAACTTAGTAACACGCGTACGCAGTCAAATGGATAAACGCAGAGTGAGCTTATACCTCACCGAGAAAGGAAAAGAGTTACTTGATAAAGCACCTCAGCCATTGCAAGAACACTTTATTGAAAAGTTTTCTGCGCTTGCTGAGTGGGAACAGAGCCTTTTACTCTCATCAATGCAGCGTGTAGCCGCGATGATGGATGCAGATAAATTAGATGCATCGCCCCTTCTAGAAGTTGGTGCACTTACTCAAGCTCCTAAAGAATAAACAATAAAAAAAATACATAGTTTTGTACTTACTCTAAACGTAAGGCGTCTTTTGACGTCTTGAATTTTTTATTTTTTAATCACAAGCAGAGCGGCTATTATGACTAAACTCTCAAAATTAACACTAGCACTAGTTTTAGGTGGTGTTACAAGCACTTCTTATGCGTCTGATGATCTAGACACACTACAAAGCCAACTTAAACAGCTTAAGCAACAAATGCAGTTGCTTGAGAATAAGCTAGCTGATGAAAAAACAAAACAGCAACAAATTAACAAGCAACACGAACAACAAGTTGCAAACATCAGTAAAAAATCTGATCAAAAAGTGGTTGAAGTTGCCGCAGCAGAGCCTGAGAAAAAAGATGAAGGCATTAAAGTAGGTGGAGCAGTGCGTTTTAACTACAGCACTAATTCATACGATGAAGACACTCAAGATCGTAGCGGCGATTTAGACTTTGAAGTATTTCGTATTAACTTATCTGGCGAAATAAACGATATTTCTGTAAATGGTGATTTTCGCTTTTACGACTACATGACCGTGGTTAAGTACGCCTATTTAGGCTACGAATTCACTGATGGCTGGGAAGCACAAGCAGGTATTGCTCCCGTGCCTTTTGGTAATGGTCCTTACAACTCACACAGCTACTTTTTTAGTACTAACTACTATGTTGGCCTAGAAGACGACTTTGATTTGGGTGTAACAGTAAACCGTAAACTAAAAGACAACTGGAAGCTAGACCTAGGCTTTTTCAAAAATGATGAAGTAGGCGGCGTTGATGGCAGCTCTGAAGTTAACGAACGTTACTCTTTCGATATTGTTGGTAGCCGTGCAACCACCGAAGGCACATATGATGCCCCAGGTTCTCGCCTTGGTGAATACAACACGTTTGCAGCCCGCACAGTGTATCAAATTGAGCATGGCGAAAACGCTAAAACAGATGTGGGTGTATCACTATTAAGTGGTGGCCTACATGATGGTAACGATAGTGCAGGTAACTATGGCGCATGGGCGTTCCACGTAAACAGCCAAATTAATAACTGGAATATTCAATTTCAGCACGGTGAGTACGACTACGACCTAGACGACAACAGCAACCGCTTTGTTGTAGGTGCATTTGACTACTACGATACCGTATCAAGCGAAGCGACTATGACTAACTTTAACGTAGCTTATGACCTATCGGTTGATTTAGGCCCAATAACAGGCGTGCAGTTTTACAACGATTACGGCATCATTTACGATAAATCTGACGACAGTGCAGACACATGGATGAACGTAACCGGTATGAGCGTATCAGCAGGCCCATTATTTACGTACTTTGACTTTATTCAAGCACGTAACCAGCCATTTATTGGCGGTTCAATTATTGGTGAAGGCGATACAGAGCGTCGCTTTAACATTAACGTAGGTTACTACTTCTAAACTGTTAACCGCATTTATTTTTTAAAAGGGCAAACTTAGTTTGCCCTTTTTTATTGATTTTAAGCTTCGAATTAATAGCTATTTAGCCTACAATTAGAGATACCATAACACGCCTAAAAAGAGCCTAAGTGAATATAAAAGCGGTGTTTATTTGTTATAAAAACTTATGGTTTAAAGCGCTTGGCTTAATACTTGTAGCCTTGGGTATTATTGGCATTGTGTTACCGGTCATGCCTACCACTATATTTTTTATTTTAGCGCTCACCTGCTTTACTCGCTCATCACCCGCGCTTGAACAATGGCTGTTAAACCACCCTCGTTACGGTGTAACTCTAAAGCAATGGCAAGCTTATAAAGTAGTGCCTGTTAAAGCCAAATGCTACGCCGCCATTGGCATGTTAATTGGCTTTATATTTTTACTGTACTCAGCCGCTCCTATCTGGGTTATTTGCCTCGTTGCAGTAGTAGAAGTATCGGTAATGATTTATCTTATTTTAAGACCTTCCTGCCCTCCTAAGCATTAAATGTTCATTTTTACCTGCATACACCTTTGTTTTAAAGTTTTTATGTAAAGATAAGTAAGTAAATTTGTAATAGCTAATGCAAATCATTATCATGTTGTAAATTTAATTTATTAACTGTTTTTATGTCGTTTATTAATAAGCGGGCTTTGTATAGTACAAGCCGTGCTCTACATATTTATATTTCTACAGCTTTGTTTTTTTTGCTTATTTTATTTTGCGTTAGCGGCATTGTGCTTAACCATGTTGACTGGCTTAAAAACGATAAAAATAACGGCCAAGTAACTGCAACAATTCCAGCAGAGCTAGTTACTAAAGCAAATGAACAGCTAAATACGCTACCAACGCTTTATCCAGAAATAGAAGCTTACTTAACCGAGCAATATGCACTTACAAAAGTAAAAAGCATTGAGTGGGAAAAAGAAGACGCGCTCGTCATGCTCGACTACCCATTGCCTGCAGGGTTTGCCTACGCAGAGCTCGACTTTACAACCGGCGAGTTAAACCTAGATTACCAAACAGGCGGCTTTTTAAGCCTTATTGGCGACTTACATAAAGGTCGCTACACCGGTGAAGTATGGAGCTGGGTAATCGATATATCTGCCGTACTAATGATTTTATTTGCCATCACCGGCATGATTATTTTGTTTCAAAATAGAAAAAAACGCTTAGCAGGAATATGGATAACCGTACTGGGAGTCGCAACTCCACTGGTTATTTATTTATGTTGGGTTCCACAAATAAAAGGAGTGTCTTAATGGTTAAATTTAAATTATTTATAAGCGCCGCATTACTGCTCATCGCTGCGTTTTTTCAAACATCAGCGCATGCGCAAACACCACAGCTAGAGGTTGAATTAACGCTTCCCGACTTAGAAATACAACCGTACCACCGTCCGTACGTTGCAGTTTGGCTTGAAACACCAGAGCGCAAACACGTAACTACGCTTGCACTTTGGGTGCAAAAAGCAGAATGGTTTAAAGACTTACGCCAATGGTGGCGTAAAGCCGGTAAAAGCGATGCCAACTTTGACGGCATTAGCGGCGCAACAAAGCGCGCGGGTACTTACACCATAAATTGGCAAGGTAATGATTTAGACGGTAACCCAGTAAAACCAGGTAAATACTTATTAAATATTGAAGTTGTACGCGAAGAAGGCGGCAGAGATTACACACGCCTAGAGCTCGATTTAACAAAGCCAGGTAAAATTATCATCGATGGTAAAAAAGAATTTTCTACAAGTTTCGTCACTGTAAGCACTAAGTAGCTGCTACTTAATCATTTGAATTTAAGGAAATACAATGAAAATTAATTTATTAAAAACGGCATTAATCGGCGCATTGAGCTTATCTGCTTTAGTGTCAACTTCAGCAAGTGCACACGGACGTTGGTTACTACCTTCGCATACATCTTTATCAGGCGATAACGCGCATTACGTAATGATTGACGCCAGTATTTCAAACGAAATTTTTGCACCAGACAAAGCCTTTAAACCTAAAGAAAAAGGCGCAGAGTACGACGATACGTTATTAATGGCACTTGCGCCTAATGGTGAGCCAGTATCTGAAACGATCCGTGCTTATTACTTAAAACGTAAAAGCTCAGCTGCGGTAAGCTTAACAGAGCAAGGCACTTACCACATTGCAATGACCCAAAAGCCAATGTACATGACCTTCTACAAAAATGAAGAAGGTAAGCGTAAGCGTGTATTTGGTAAAAAAACAGACGCTAAGTTACCTAGTAACGCTAAAGATGTAACTACAACAAAGGTTGTTTCAACAGTAGATACATTTGTAAGCCGAAATGGCACCACAAAGCCAGCACAGTTAGGTTTAGGCTTAGAGCTTAGTGGCCCAACGCATCCAAACGATTTATTTGTAGGTGAACAAGCACGTTTTCAATTACTACAAGATGGTAAATCTGCAGGTGAAGGCATTGAAGTAAGCATTTTAAAAGGCGACACACGCTACCGTAACAACCGTGGCGAAGTAAAAGTAACGACCGATAAAGAAGGTATGTTTACAATTACATGGAAAGAACCAGGCCTATACCTAATCGAAACTTCTAACAAGGTTACCGTAAATGAAGAAGGCGTAGATGCAGGACGTTATGCATTATTTACAACGCTTGAAGTTGCCCCTGAATAATTTAAATTACTAAATTTAAAAAATTGAAAGGCCAAGCATTTGCTTGGCCTTTTTACGTCTTACTAACTTTTATCTAAAATTCCCTTGAATTCGCAACCATTCGACACAAGATTGCAACTACAACGATCCAAACGCTTATATCGCGCGTAAACAGTGACCTTATATGTTAACAACTTAGAATATCTTAGATAGTTTTTATCTTTGCACTAGGGTAGTCGCTTCTATATGATGCGCTCCTTTTCGACTAGCAGCTCTTGGGGAACAATTAATGACTTTTAAGCGTTTATCTGCAAATAAACTAGCACTTAGCTTGGCCGTTACCACTGCACTTAGCACACCTTACTCTATGGCCGTTGCCGCAGAGCAAGATAATCAAGCAGAAAAGAATATCGAAGTAATTTCGGTTACCGGTACTCGCAGAAGCTTACGAAGTATTGCCGAAAGTACGGTACCCGTAGACATTATTACCAGCGGTGATATGCAAAGTACGGGTCAGCTAGAAATAAGCCAAATACTAGCAAACCAAGTACCTAGCTTTAACTACCCAAGCGCCACTATGGGCGATGGTACTGACCATGCAAAACCAGCAGTTTTACGTGGTTTAGCACCCGATCACACATTAGTACTTATAAACGGTAAGCGCCGCCATGCAGGTGCACTATTAAACTTAGCGGGTGTTGTTGGTCGAGGCTCTACAGCTGTTGATTTGAACATGATTCCAACCTCTGCAATTAAACGTGTTGAAGTGCTACGTGACGGCGCAGCCGCACAGTACGGTTCTGATGCAATTGCTGGGGTAATTAACATTGTACTTAAAGATGCCTCAGAAGGCGGTAGCGTAAGTGTAACGTACGGTAAATACGATACTCAAATGGCTGGTGTATCTCAGCTAGAAAGTACCTATGCAGATGCAAACGGCGACTTAGCCTTTAATACCGGTGGCGACAGAGAAGTAAACGACGGTGCAACACGCACTGTTAGCGCAAACTCTGGTTTTGCGTTATCTGATAACGGCTTTGTAAACGTATCAATTGAGTACCGTGATAACGACTCAACGCAGCGCTCTGGCTTTGACCCACGCGAACAATACAGCCGCCTTGATGATGGCAGCCTAGACCCACGCGAATTTACTATCGATCGTTACAACCACCGTTTTGGTAAAGCCGACCTTGAAGATTACGCGTTGTTTTACAACATGGGTTACGATTTAGATAACGGCTTAAACCTTTATTCATTTGGTAGCTACTCAAAGCGTGAAGGTAATTCAGGTGGTTTTTACCGCCGAGCAAAAGACAGCCGTAACGTTTTAGAAGTGTACCCAGATGGCTTTTTGCCGCAAATTGAAACAGACGTACAAGACTACTCATTTGCACTGGGCTTACAAGGCGAAACTAACGACTGGACATGGGATGTAAGTACCAACTACGGCCGCAACGACTTTGGTTTCGGTGTTGTAAATAGTATTAACACATCACTAGGTGCCGACAGCCCAACCGAATTTGACAACGGTGCACTGGTTTACGATCAGTTTTTAGTAAACGCAACGGCCAATACCACACTTGATTTAGGTTTACCTGATGACGTATTTTTTACCGTAGGTACTGAATACCGCCACGAAAGCTACAAAATTGAAGAAGGCGAAGAAGCGTCTTACATCACAGCCCTTGATAGCGACGGTAACCCAATTGCAGCCGGTGGCGCCCAAGTACTTGCTGGCTTTGGACCAGAAAGTGCGACTGACGAAAGCCGTCATAACATCGCTTTATTTGTTGAGTTTGATACCTACTTAACAGAAAAATGGAACGTAGTTTTAGCGGGTCGTTATGAAGATTACAGCGACTTTGGTGACACGTTTACCTCTAAACTTGCCTCGCGTTACAGCATTACTGAAAACCTATCACTGCGCGGAGCAATTAGCACAGGTTTCCGTGCACCATCTTTAGCGCAAAGCTCGTACCGCCAAATATCAACAGTACTTGAAAACAACCAACCATTTGAAGTGGGTTTATTCCCGACCGATTCAGCCGCAGCGCAAGCACTTGGTGCTCAGCCGTTAGATGCTGAGGAGTCAGTAAACGTTACAGCGGGCTTTATGTACACGCAAGGCAGCTTTAGCTTAACGGTTGATGCATACCGTATTGATATTGATGACCGTATTGTATTGTCTGAAAACTTAGAGGGCGATGCCGTAGTAGAAATACTACAAAATGCCGGTGAGCTAAATACCGAAAGCGTACGTTACTTTACCAACGCTATCGACTCACGCACGCAAGGTGTAGATATAGTTGCCACTTATAACCTAGATTTAGACAACTTAGGTGATTTACGTTTAAACGTAGCAGCTAACTTTAACGACACCGAAGTAACGCACGTAAACGACAACCCAAGCGAGCTAAACTCACTAGGTGACGACTACGTAGTGTTTGCACGTCGTGAAGTAGGTCGCTTTGAAGAAGGCACGCCAGATAGCAAATGGAACCTATCAGCAGTGTGGAACTTTAACGAATGGCAAACTACCCTGCGTGCCACACGTTATGGTGAAGTCGCTGATATTTCAACTACAGCTGACCGCGATGAATACCTAGACCCTAAGTGGATCACCGACCTAGAAGTGGCATACCGTCCAGACGAATATTGGAAGTTTGCCGTTGGTGCAAACAACTTATTCGATCAGTACCCACAAGCAACCGTGGATAACATTGGTTACTCTGACTTTGGCCAAATATTCCCGTACACGCCATATGCACCGTACGGATTAGACGGGCGTTTCCTATACGGTAACATTACTTACAGCTTTTAATAAATAACCTAAAAGCAAACACTTAAAAAGGATGCCATGTGCATCCTTTTTGCTAACTTTTAGTGTTTTTAACCAATCATTAGTAAACCGGCTTTTTAAACACACCCATCAAATCAATAAAATCAACAACTTACAGTTGGTCTCGTTTTTGCTCTACTATGCTTATACAAAACAAGCATAAATAACAAACACAAAGGACTAAACATGAGCTCATCAACTGTATCTAGCATTACAAAACCACTTTCGCTTATTGGCGGCATTTTATTATTAAGTGGCTGTGTATTTCATATATCGCCAAGCGTTGCCTCAGTAAAGCAAACTCAACAGCTATCACTGCCAAGCAATAATCTTGAATATTTAAACGTATTAAGCGGTGCGGGTAGCCTTGAAATAAAAGGCTCAAAAACAGCCACCAGCATTAGTGTTGATGCCACCATTTACACAGCCGATATTGAAGACGAATACGAGCTAACGCTCGAGCAAGACGGTAAACAGGCAAAGCTTGTTGCCCAAAATAAAAGCCGTAATGGTATTAGCTTTTACAATGGTCAGTCTCCACATATTGATTTAGTTGTTACTGTGCCAAGTAATCTAAATTTAGATATTGATGATGGCTCAGGCGACATTTTAATAAATGCTATGCAAAGCAATATTGATGTAAAAGACGGCTCAGGGAATTTAACTATAAGCGGTGCTAAAAACCTAACTGTTGACGATGGCTCAGGTGAAGTAAACTTTGAAAATATCGCGGGTAATCTAGAACTAACCGACGGCTCTGGCAGTATTCATATTAACAACGTAAGCGGCAATGCAACTATTGACGATGGTTCGGGTGAAATGCACGTGAGCAACATAAGCGGTTCGCTAAACGTTGAAGATGGATCGGGTGATTTAGTGATAAGCCATATAAGCGGTGCAGTTAATGTTGATGATAACTCTGGCGACCTGCTTATTGAGCATATTGGCTCAAGCGTAACAATTGAAGACGGTTCGGGTAATATTCGCGTTAACCATGCAAAGGGGCTGACTATTACTGAGTCGGGCTCGGGCGATGTAAGTATCGATAATATTAGCGGTTCAGTAAAAGTAGCTGACTAACTCTATTTAACCGTTATTCAACTACCCTTTAATATACTTTATGCCCTATCAATCAGGGCATAAAACACTCCTCTCAAAGTATAAATGATTCAAAAGTAGCACTGTTTCGCATTAACTATTTCCCAAAACAATACAAAAGTACTTATTTGATTTATTTTTTTGCTTAATAGCTAATTTGGGTACATATTAATATTCAACTTTTTAAAAGGATATTGATATTATGAAATGGAAGTTATTAATTTTAATTACTGCTTTATTCACCCTCGTAGCATGTGGCTCTGGAGGATCAGACTCTAAAACAGTAGCTAAACCGGTCAGCACTAACACAAAACCTATTGCGGTTATTACCACCGAACAATCGGGGTTTAAAGTAAATACCACCCACGTTTTTAGCGCTGCACAAAGTAGCGACCCCGATGGCGATGCACTCACCTATCAATGGCAATTAACCAGCAAAAACGAACAAGTAGAAATACCGATTACGGTTAATAACGAAAGTACCGTTGAGTTTTCAGTATCTGATGCACAAGAATACCAATTAGTATTAACCGTGAGTGACGGTAAGCTTTCCAGCACACCGGCACAAAAACAATTCACCGTTACTGCAAATACCCAACTAATAGCTAACGCAGGTAGCACACAAACCGTTAAGCAAGGTGATGTTGTGCTTTTAAATGCCGCGCAAAGTAGCACAACCAGCGGCGCAATTAATCAATACAAATGGCAGTTTATTACTAAGCCTGTAGCAAGTAATGCAACGCTTGAAAATGCGACTCAAGTAAAAAGCCAGTTTGTTGCCGACGAAATAGGCGAGTTTAAAGTTGAGCTTACCGTTACTGATTCACAAGGTGATACAGCAAGTACTGTCGTACTCATAAAAAGTGAATCGCTTAATTCTAACTCATCGCCACAAGCGGTTATAAACGTAGAAAATAAAACAATTGCCCCAAATGAAGTTGTTACACTTTATGGTAACCAAAGCACTGATCCCGATAAAAACGATACACTTAATTATGCGTGGGCAATTACAGCAAAACCCCAGGGCAGCACGCCAGCTCTTTCAAACATGCAAAATCATACCGCTGGGTTTTCAGCGTCAACAGCTGGAGATTACGCGCTTTCACTCACTGTTACCGATCAACAAAACGAAAGTGATACCGCATCAGTTACTTTAACTGTTACCACAAGTAATAAAGCCCCCGTTGCAACACTTGAATCCGAACGTGATATTACGTTAAACGAATCTACCACTTTGCAGTGCCAACAATGTAGCGACCCTGACGGAGATACACTGAGCTATAACTGGCAGTTACAAGCTAAGCCTGTAAATAGTGCATCACAACTGACTAACAGCACATCAGCAACACCCTCTATTGTTGCCGATAAAGAAGGCGACTACGTTGTAGTGCTTACAGTGTCTGATGGGCAATTAAGCTCAAACCAAGCAACCTCAGCACTGCATGCCAGTAGCAATAAAAAGCCTATCACTTTGGTAACTTATGAAACCTCTATAACGGTTGATGAACAAGTTTTACTTGATGCCTCGACTAGTTACGATCCAGAAGGCCAACCACTAAGCTACCAATGGGAAATCATTTCGTCGCAAGGCCAAGCAATGCTTAGCAGTAATACAATATCAAAACCAACGTTTAGCTCATCAGTCGAGGGGCAAGTTGTTATTTCGTTACGCACTAACGATGGCGTGCAGTACTCCGACACAAAAACCCTAACAATTGATGTAATACAAAACGCATTGCCAGTAATTAGCTTCACAGGGGAGCAATCACGCTACGATGTAGTGGGCAATGCAGTTAAATTTGATGTAAGCCAAAGTTACGACCCTGAGGGAACCACTCTCGATTACGCCTGGACACTATCAGCGCCTTCAGGCTCGAGCACCAGTTTAAGCAATACAAACCAAAGTATTACCGAATTTATCGCCGATATGACAGGTAGTTACACGTTAACCGTTGTCGCAACTGATGCTGATGGATTTTCAAAAAGTGTGCAATTTTCAATTACAGTAACCAACTCTGCACAACTTACCGGTCGCATTAAAGGGCTACTCACTAATGTGCAAAAAGCGGCTATAAGTAATGCACAGCTAACAATTAATGGACTGCAGTACACTACCAACACAAACGGCTTTTTTGATGAAGAGGTTAATTTAGCACAAGGTGAAAAAATCACCATAACCACCGCAGACGAAAGACTCGCAACCGGGGTATATAACTCTGTAGCAATTACGCAAAGCAACTTTACTGTGGATATAGGCCAAAATAGCATGCCCGTTTTACAAGCTGTTGAGGTTTCGGTATTTGTGTGTGCTGAGTTTTCAGGCCCCGACACCGTTAACTTACGCTTTAACATGGTAGATACACTTTTAGCGTCAGATAGCTTTCAATTTAGCTTTGATCAAACAAAACCGCTTACTTTACAAAAAAGCGGAAGTACTTACCTCGATAGCGAATTGGATATCGACCTACCTGCATCAGCAGAGTTTGAAGTAACAGTAATTGAAACAAACGTTGAAAATACAATAAGCTCAAACATTACTATTTACCATTCTGATTCAGGCCAACCAAGCTCAGCAATTATAAGTGTTTGTAATATTTAGTCTCCAACAAGCCCTTCAACATAAAGTGCTATTTTTAGCCCAGTAGTTATAACCATTAGTGTTATAACTACTGATAAATAAGCAACTTTGAGCCATATAATCCATTGTATTTTATAAGCAGCTAAGCCATTCTAAAAGCCTTGATGTTATTAGGATAAACGCGTGTTAGAAATTGCTTTAATTTACTTAGCAGCAGCCATTGTAGCTGTCCCTATTGCAAAACGAGTCGGACTTGGCTCTGTATTAGGTTATTTAATTGCCGGTATACTCATTGGCCCTTATGCGCTGGGTATTGTGGGCGATCAAACCGATGTAATGCACTTCGCTGAATTTGGCGTAGTAATGATGCTGTTTTTAGTGGGCCTTGAACTACAACCTTCGCGTTTATGGACATTACGCCACTCTATTTTAGGGCTTGGCGGCTTACAGGTTGTGCTATCGGCAGCGGCTATATTTGCATTTTGTTATTGGTTTTTTGCCATGCATTGGCAAACCGCACTCGCCATTGGTTTAATGCTCGCGCTCTCCTCTACCGCTATTGTGCTGCAAAGCCTTGAAGAAAAAGGCTGGCTAAAGCAAGAAGCCGGACAAAACGCGTTTTCGGTATTGCTGTTTCAAGACATCGCAATTATTCCTATTTTAGCCCTATTGCCACTGCTTGCATTTGCCCCGCAAACTAGCACAAAAGAAATCAGCGACTCGATTATTGCAAGCTGGCCTGTATGGCAACAAGTATGTGTATCGGTTGCGGTTATTGCCGCTATTATTGCCGGCGGTAAATATGTATCGGCGCCGTTATTTAGATACATTGCCCAAACACACATGCGTGAAATATTTACTATTTTTGCACTGTTTTTAGTGGTCGCTATTGCACTGGTTATGCAAAGTATTGGTTTATCGCCTGCTTTGGGGACTTTTTTAGCCGGCGTTGTACTTGCCGAGAGCGAATTTAGACACGAATTAGAAGCCGATATAGAGCCTTTTAAAGGCTTACTTTTAGGATTATTTTTTATAACTGTAGGCGCATCAATTAACTTTGAACTGCTATTTAACGAGTTTAGTACCGTTATAGGCTTAGTAGTTTTACTTATTGTAGTTAAAGCCTGCATTTTATTTGCCCTTGCCGTTACCTTTAAAATTAACAGCAAACAGCAGTTATTATTTGCCTTAGCGCTTGCCCAAGGGGGTGAGTTTGCCTTTGTATTGTTAAGCGTAACCACTACGCTCAGTATTTTAACGCCCGAGCAAACCAGCCTTGTTACCTTAGTTGTGGCGGTATCAATGCTAATAGCGCCGTTATTACTTATGGTTTATGAGCAAATACAAAAACGCAGCAGCAGTGCTCTGCCTGAGTTTGATAAGCCAGAGCAAATTAGCACCGCTAAGCACGTAATTATTGCGGGCTACGGACGTTTTGGCCAAATTATGGGGCGTTTACTGCACGCGCAAGGCTACGAAATAACCGTACTTGATCACAGCCCTAGCCAAATAGAATTACTACGCCGTTTTGGCAATACCGTATTTTATGGCGATGCCGCACGCCAAGAACTCCTTGAAGCCGCAGGCGCGCACACTGCGCAAATGCTGGTAATTGCAATTGATAACCCCGATAAAACTATTGAGATAATTAAGCTCGCGCATAAAAACTACCCGCAGCTTAAAATAGTTGCTCGCGCAATCGACCGCCGCCATGCGTATCAGTTACTTAATTTAAAAGTAGATGCGTTTAACCGCGAAACCGTCGACTCAGCTATTAACCTTGCCGTAGAAGCACTCGAGTTACTAGGTAACACTAAGCAAGATGCAGAGCGTGCTGGTAAGCTATTTAGAGACCACGACCGCGCTGCAGTACTGCAACTTGCTGCATTATGGGGCGACGACGCCAGCTACGGCGTAGCAGTGCGCCAACGCATGGAAGATTTAAAACAAGTGCTGCAACAAGATAAACAAGCACAAAGCGATTTAAATACCTGCGATAGCGGTGATTGTGAAGATGGCCTAACAGAGCTAGCTGATAGACCCAAAAAGCCTGATGATGCTCATCTTGAGTAGTGTTAAGGCTTTTATATTTGTGCTGTTGGCAATAGCTGGCAGCACATAAACTTGGGATATGATTGTTAAACGCTCTATTAAGCCTGTAGCTATCACTGCGACGAACATTCAATCCCTAAATAATTTTTAATAATATTTTTGTTTTGTTAAATCCTTTTTCCAACGACGATAACCTCTTAAGAAGCTTTCAGCATCAGTATTTTCGCCGAATGTGTTATTATTTTTTTCTGAGCATTCTAGTAAGTATTTTTCCGCAACGGCCTGCAATGATTCCTTTTTATCTATAACCCATTTAAATTCAAAATCCGTGTACTTAGTAATCTTAGACACGTTTATACAATGATCGAACTGCTTATCTTTTCCGAAGAAATCTTCAGATAAATTAGTTTTTCCTCCGCTAATCATATGAGCTCTAAAACAACTCGCGACAACAATTAATAACTCAGGAGGGGGGTAGAACCCTGACTCTATAAGATGTAAAAAACTATTTAACGGGTTACTATCTATTTGTTCACACTCAATTACATTATGTGATGAGTTTTCCCTAAGCATATTCCAGCTATGTTCAAACTCTGAATAGTATGGAAACTCATTATGTTTATAGGAAGCTTTTAAAATTTCTCTCACTTCCACTACATCTTCAAGTGTATTTTTATAAGCGCCTGCAAAAAAACATTTCCCTTGAACTAACTCAGTCAACTCATCAATATCCATTTTTTCACCCTAATTTAAACACTAATAAAACAAGACAAATACAAACAGTAACTGTTGAAACATTCTCAACTCTCACTACGCTTAATAGTTTCATAATCAACTTTTCCATAACTAATTAGCCTCTTTATATTGGATTAGTTTCCATTATGATGCTTGACTAAATATAGTCACGGACAGGATACTGAATGATTGTCCGTTTAAAGAAGCAAAAAGCCATTAACTCAATTAATGAATGAGTCTCTAGCTTTATTTTTTATTATAAAGATGCTTTAAGTCTTGGTCGCGTACCGATATTAAGTAACGTATGTTTTATCAAAAAAGAACCTCCGGCGATATGTTAACTTTGAAAATACGAAAAAAGGTATTTGATTAGGTTATATCTGTGGCAGGAATTTAGGGAAGCTCTTTCAGTACTACTTGTAGCTCATAGCCTGTCATTCTTTCAGCTATGAGCTACTACATTTAAAAACGCTAAAACCTAGTGGTGATGCCCGCCTTGAATAGCCTCGCCCTGCTGGTTGTAAAAACCTGTGGCGCTGTGCTCTATAAAACCAAGGTTTATCATTTTAGCTAAAAATGGGTCACCTTCGTTATCGCCAATGTCAGCGTAATCGGTGGTTTGAAAACGATCCCACTGTGCAAATTGAGCAGTAATTAATGGCATCTCAGTGCTTACATTATTAAGGCTAAGTAAGGTAGTTGTTTGGCTTTTTTTGTTACTAATACTAAATGTTTTTACTAATTTTGAATGCGTAAAAAAGGCAAGGTTAAAGTCGTTGCCATTTTCGCTCAGTGTATAGTTTTTTACCTCATCACAGCCTGTGCCTTGTGTGCTTACTAGGGTCATTTTTTCGATTAGGTGGTTATCCACCAGCTGGTTTTTAGCACTCCAGTTTTGTACGCCGCGTACCTCAGATGGTTGGTATTCAATACCGCGTTGCTGGGCGTTAAAGTAACGTATTGGTCGTATTTGATTATTAGCTAAGTGCTGCCAAAGTTCGGTTATTACTTCACTTTGATGCGCTACTTGCTGGTTGTTTCGCCAAAGGGTAAGTGACTCGCTACTTTGCTGCGCTTTATGGCTGTTGGTAATTTTATAATCCGCTTTTAAATGCTTGGCATCAATATCACATTGCGAGGCAAAGCTACTTGTACTTACAAGCGTGGCAATTATTAATAACGCTTTTTTCATTTAGCTATCTCTTATTTATATTTCAAGTTTATGGCAATAACATAACGATTATAAATGTCAGTTTAATGACAAAAACCCCGCAAAGTAGGCGGGGTTTTTTATTTAGATATATTTAACTAAATTTATAACTAGCCCGTATTTATTGCGCTAGTTTTTCGTCTGCTGTTTTTACAAAGTCAGCTGCAAAGTCCATTACATGGAATAAAAAGCTTTGCTCGTTTGTGCCTGTTACCAAGTGTGCACCTGGTCCCATTGCATAAACGCCAACATCTTCACCGGCATGTGTTTCTGAGCCAAGTGGTACTAACGACTCTTGGTGAAAACCCGGTGTTGTTGTATCAACATCGCTCAAGTCAACACGCCCTGTTACCGGTGCGGCTAAGTAAGATGCATCGGCATTGGTTTCATCGCCTAAATCTCTGTAACCTAAACCATTAGTGTAGCCAACAGTTGTATAAGGCATATCGTCGGCGGCGAGGCTTGGCTCAGTTTCGCCCACGGCAACCACTTTACCTAAAATTGGGTTACCGCGTTTAGGGTAACCGGCAATGGTAAATACATGGCTGTGATCGGCTGTTACAACTATTAAAGTTTCTTCTGGGTTGGTGTTTTCCATCGCCACTTTAACGGCTTTAGCAAGCTCAATAGTGTCGTTTAACGCGTTATAAGCGTTACCCGCATGATGCGCGTGGTCAATTCGACCCGACTCAACCGTTAAGAAAAAACCTTGCTCGTTGTTATCAAGCACGTTTATTGCTTTTTCGGTCATTTGTGAAAGCGAAGGTTCGCCTGCAACATCGTTTGCACGGTCAGCTTCGTACTGCATGTGGGACTCGTTAAATAAGCCAAACACTTTAGTGGCGTCGTCACTTATTGCATCAAAACCGGTTTGATCCATTACGTAAGTGCCGTTTGGATATTGCGTTTTCCACTCTGCAGTTAAGTCGCGGTTATCGGTTCTATCCCCTTCAACAGCACTTACTGCATCGGCTGAATTAAACGTGGCATCTTTTGGTAAAAAGTGACGACGACCGCCGCCCATTACTACGTCAATACCGTCTACATCAACACCACTAAAGCGTGCTTCTAGGTTGGCTTCAAAGTTAACCAGTTGCGATGCAATGTCTTCACACGTTGCGGCACTTTCTGGCATATCGGAGATATCTTCCCAGTTGCGCTCTGCCGATTTAGCATACGTTGCAGCTGGGGTTGCGTGAGTGATACGCGCTGTAGAAATAATCCCTGTTGCTTTGCCTGCAATTTCAGCAAGCTCTAACGAGGTAACAAGTTCGTGTCCTTTGCCTGAAGCACAATTACCGCGTTCAACCGCTTCATCTATACCTAAAACGCCCGCGTCGGTTTTAACACCCGATGCCATTGCGGTCATAGTGCCTGCCGAATCTGGCGTTTGCGCATCTACGTTGTATGTTTTTACAAAGCCCGAAAAAGGCATAGTTTCAAAGCTTAACTGGTGCTCTTCACCCATTTCGCCTTCTAACTGACCCGCTAAAATACGTGCTGCGGTTATGGTAGAAATACCCATACCATCGCCCACAAATAAAATAACGTTTTTAGCTTTGCCTGATTCAGTAACAATGTTGCTACTTGCTGTTTGTGCAGCACCTAATTTTGTTTGTGCTTCACTAAACCATGCATTACTAGTAAGCGAGGCTAATTGCTCGTTTGTGAGCGACGTTGCAGGTGCATTACACACTAAATTAGTTGAGTTAACTTCGTCGCTGTCTAGCACGTCGTTATTATTGGTATCTGCGCCTACTTGAGTCTCTACACCGCCATTAATGCACTGCTCAGAGCCCACTGCAATAGCGTTATCTACTGCGATAATATTATTTTCATTTTTGTTATCGTCACTCGAGCAACCTGCTAGCGCGACCATTACTGCCAAAGAAAGTACCGTTAATTTGTTCATGTTAGCCGCCATTATTGCTGAGTTAGTTCAAGAGCTTGATTAATTAGATGAAACACTACGTTTTGTTCAATTACGCCTTGTGCTAGCTGAGCACCGGGGCCTTTTGCATGCAGTGAAATATCTTCACCCGCGTGTGTTTCTGAGCCCATTGGTACAGTTGCTTCTTGGTGAAAACCTGGGGTCGTTGTATCAACGCCATTTAGCTCAACACGCCCTGCAACAGCAGCACTTGTGTAACTTGCATCCGCATCAGTCTCACTGCCCAAGTTTCTAAAACCTAAACCATTTGCGTAACCTACTGTGGTGTACGGCATATCGTCGGCAGCTAGGCTTGGTGTCGTTTCGCCTACTGCAACTACTTGACCCAAAATTGGATTGCCACGCTTAGGGTAGCCTGCAATAGTAAATACATGGCTGTGATCGGCGGTTACTAAAATAAGGGTTTCTTCTGGATTGGTGTTATCTACCGCTGCTTTCACGGCTTTAGCAAACTCAATGGTGTCGTTAAGCGCGTTGTATGCATTACCCGCATGGTGCGCGTGGTCAATTCGACCCGACTCAACCGTTAAGAAAAATCCATTATCGTTTTTACCAAGCACTTCAATTGCTTTAGTGGTCATATCGGTAAGCGAAGGCTCGCCCGCTACATCGTTTGCGCGGTCAGCTTCGTACTGCATGTGGGATTCGTTAAATAAACCAAATACTTTAGTTGCGTCATCTGCAATTGAATCAAAGCCTGTTTGATCCATTACGTACGTAGCATCTGGGTATTGTGTTTGCCACTCAGTTACTAAGTTGCGCTCGTCAGTACGGTCGCCTTCTATAGCACTTACTGCGTCTGTTGAGTTAGCTGTTTCGTCTTTTGGTAAAAAGTGACGACGACCGCCACCCATTACAAAATCCAGACCGTCTACGTCGGTACCTACAAATCGTGCTTCTAGGTTTTTTTCAAAGTTAACCAGTTGCGATGCAATGTCTTCACAGCCACCCGTTACGGCATCTTCTGGCATATCTGATACGTCTTCCCAGTTACGGTCAGCCGATTTAGCATACGTTGCAGCAGGAGTTGCATGAGTAATACGTGCTGTAGAAATAATACCGGTAGATAGCCCTTTAATTTCAGCTAATTCGGTCGCGGTAATTAGCTCATTACCTGCTACTGTTGAACACACGCCGCGTTCAATATCTTCATCTACACCAATAACGCCCACATCGGTTTTTACACCCGAAATAATAGCCGTCATCGTGCCTGCTGAATCTGGCGTTTGAGCATCTACGTTATACGTTTTAACTTGTGCAGAGTATGGGAACTCTTCAAAGCTTAAATAACCTTCTTCGCCAGATTGGTTATTACGCTGCCCTTGCAAAATGCGCGCGGCAGTAAGAGTAGATATACCCATACCATCGCCCACAAATAAAATGACGTTTTTAGCTTTAGTGGCTTGTGTAGCCTGCGCTTGTGCTGTTTTTGTTGTTAGTTTAGTTTGCGCAGCGCTATACCAGCTGCTGTCTGTTTGGCTTTGCGGTAGTACATCAGCATGGCTCACTGCGCTAAACGTTAACGTTAGCGCGATTGCCGCAGCGACTTTTTTAATTTTCATCCGTAATTCCCATTGTTTAGTGGTTATTTTTTTGAAATGTGTAAACACAAAAAAGATCAACCGCTGCACTATAGAAAACAGATGTGACTGATAAAGGTAATTTTAATGAAAGTAAAATGACTAAACTATTACAAAGATAAGTCACAAAAAAAACGCAACGTGTAAAACGTTGCGCTTATTCATTCAATAAACGTTATTATTTTTATTAACGACCATCTTCAAACGAAGCTGTTGCAGAAACTTTGCTCCAACGCCCATCAGTGTATAAGATCGTTGCCTCAGCTTTATTGATTCTAAAAGATCTTATCTTAAAAGAACAAGATGTTCCTGATGTACCACATGAAGACGCTGCATTAGACCAAATCACACTGTCAATATCAGAACCATCACCTACCACTCTAAATACTGCAGTTGCCTCTCTTTTACCATAAATAAGAGCTGTACAATGATTCGCTGTAAATTGATCGTATGCTTGAGTGTCAACATAGCATTCCATTTGGTCCGCACTTGCTTGCACAGAATACATAGACGCTAAAGCAATACCTGTTGAAATTAATATAGTTTTCATTTTTTGTCCTTAATAATTGAACCTAAATAGGTACAAAAAAGATAGAACAGCAACACCTAATTGTACAATTAATTTACAAAAAAACCTAAAAAGCATACAAAAGGATTGTTTTAATCAAAAAAAGCGCAACGTGTAAAACGTTGCGCTTGTAGGGAAATTATTAAGAGAATTATTTAAATATTAAAAACGTGCTTTAAACGATACCCCAAAGTAGCGCTCTGCATCACGTGGGATTTGGTAACGGAAGTTATCGCCACTGTAGGTAGTTACGTAGCTTTCGTCGGTTAAGTTTTTAGCAATAAGCGACACTCTAAACGCGTCATCTTTAAACGATAAACCCACACTTGCATTTAAAATACCGTAATCTGGTAACAAAGCGGCTGGGTTAAATTCGCCTACGTTGTCTGGTAGGTCTGAGTATTGCTCGTCGGTGTAAATGTAAGAGCCATTTATATGTACGTTAAAGCCATGGTCGGTTTCAATAAAGTAGTCAGCCGTTAGTGAGTATTTTAAATCTGGCGAAAATGGTACATCTAAACCTGAGCGGTCAGTACATGAACCTGCGGCTACCTCTGCCGGACAATTAAACTCGTCAATTTCAGCTTTAATGTAAGCAACACCACCGGTAAGTGTTAGCGACTTTGTTGCAGCCCACATAAAGTCAACTTCAACACCTTGCGTACTTACATCACCCGCATTGGTTAAGCGCGTAATACAAGTGCCGTCTGAACAGTCAAAGTTGTTAGCTTGAAAGCCTTCAATTTCGGTTCTGAAAAGAGCCATGTTAAATACAAATTCGCGGCTTGCGTATTTGTAGCCTATTTCATAAGCGTCAGACTCTTCAGGTGCTATTTCGCGGCTGTCGGTGTCTGGATTAAAGTTATAATAAATATTAAAACCAGGGCCTTTGTAGCCTTGCGAGTAAGTGCCGTATACCATTTGGCCATCGCCTAAATCGTATTGCATACCTAAACGACCCGATACGTTGGTTTCTTCGGCTTTGCCTTCATCATCTGTATTAAGTGTTGCTGGGCGCACGCCTACACCGGTGCGGCCATATACATCATTACTTACACGACGATGCGTGTACGACACTTCATCGTCGGTGTAACGAATACCAAATAATACGCGTAAATCTTCAGATAAATCGTAAGTACCGTCGGCAAAAGCGGCCCAGTTGTTAAATTCTGTGCTCATAAAAGCAGTGGCCGATACAATATCGTTTGCGTTACAGCTAACACCTAGGCCTTGTGTGTAACCTTCTAAATCAGCAAGCGCTGTATCAAGTTCAGCGCCCGATAAGTTATTTTGCGCGTAAAAAACCATTGCGCTATCAAGCTGGCCACCATTATTTTGACAACTAGCATCGCGAGTAAAGTTACGTTGTGAATCCATGTTCCAATAAAATAAGCCAGCAACATAGTTAAATGGCCCAGCTAGGTTTGATGTAACTCTAAATTCTTGCGAAAACTGATCCCATTGCTGTGCACCTAAATCGTGTAATTGAAACGGCGCGTCAAATACCGGCTCGCTGCTGTCGCCTGCAATAGAGGTAAAGTCGCCTTCACGGTACTCTGTATTATCCCACGAACGCTGCGCTGTAATTGAAGTATATGTATAGTCGCCAATTGTTTTATCAACCTGTACCGAAAACGCGCTATGTTCGTCAATTGTGCGCGACTCGTAATCGTGATCAACGCTGCGTTGGTCTAAATCAATATCGGCTGCGCCATCAACTATACCGTTACTGTTTGGTACTGATTTTGAATCTGGATTACGGCCACTTGGTAGTGCTTCTAAGTCGGCACAACAATCATCGTCAGCGTTATAAAATTCAGCAATAAATTTTACGCTTAAGTCATCCTCTGGCTCGTATTTAAATACAGCACGTGCACCTTCACGGTCGTAACCGTTTACTTTTTCGTTGTTGTAAACGTTATCAATGTAACCGTCAAATTTACCTTTAAATACCGTTAGGCTTGCCGCTAGGTCGTCGGTTAAACCGCCGCTTATAACGCCTTTAAAACGGTATTCGTTATCTTGATAAAACGAGGTTTCTACGCTGCCTGTTGTGTCGTACGAGGGATCTTTTGTTGTTATGTTTACCACACCTGCTGAGGCGTTTTTACCAAACAATGTACCTTGTGGCCCGCGTAATACTTCAATGCGGTCTACGTCGTATAAATCGGCAAATGCTTGACCCGAGCGCCCAAGCACCACGCCATCAACAACAGTTGCTACACTTGGCTCGGCAGCAATACTAAATGAAATAGTACCAATACCGCGCACTGTTAGCGCTGAGTTACGGGTTGTGGTGCCTTTTCTAAAGCTAACCGAAGGAACAAGTGACTGTAAGCCTTCCATGTTATTAGCAAAAGCTGAATTAATTTGATCGCTATTAAGTACCGATACCGCAACAGGTACTTCGTTTAAACTTTGCGTTCTTTTTTGTGAAGTAACGACTATTTTTTCAAACGTATCGTTTTTAGCTGTTTCTGTTTTTTGTTGTTCTTGTTCGGTTTGCTCTTGCTGCGCATGTACCTGCGCGCTAAGCGCTAAACCGGTTGTCATTGCTAACGTGACTGCCAAGCTTAAGACGGACTTTTTAGCTCTCATGTCATTCTCCATATTGTGCGTGTGTGCTGTGTGGTACCGCGCTAGCAATTGTGTGTGTTGCTAATAAAGCGGTGTCAGTGTGTGGTACTTTCCTTAAAGCTCTTATATCTTATATAAGAGCTTTAAATTTAAACAAACTATCTTACTAATGCAAACATTATGTGAATTAAATGTGATTTAAGTTTGGAATACAGAATATAGCCGCAGGTTATGCGGCGTTTTTAGCACCAATACGCGCTAAGCTATTTTCGTAACGAACCTGCCAACGACGTACACTCCACCAGCTAAGCACTAAGGCTGTAGACCATACAGCAGCTAAACTTGGTGCAAAGTACACACTGGTTCCACCAACCAATCCGAGTGGCGAAAATAATATATATAAGCTAACAATCAAGCTTACTAATACAATTGCGCAAGGTAATGCATATTTCCAAGGATTAAGGTCTACCTCAGCTTTGCGTGTAAATTGCCATGGTGTTTTAAGTGGTTTGTAGTAACCAATACCCAGCATTATCGCCAATTCAATTAAGAACAAAATGGCGTAAATATGAATAAAGTTAATGTCTACATCCCATACAAATTTAAGCAAGGTGTAGGCAATAATATGGAATATAATCGCGACTTTAGCGCCCAGTGCAGGCACTTTTCGAGTAAACAAACCTACCAATACAATTGTGATGACCGGAATGTTGTAAAAGCCTGTAAACACACGAATTATGTGCCATAAACCTTCAGGCGCAAACATCAATAATGGCGCAGTTATAAACGACAATATGGCAATAACAATACTAGTAATTTTGGCTACTTTTATAAGTTGGCTGTCTGTTACCTTATTTTTTTTCATCGGCTTATAAACGTCTAAGCAAAATAAGGTTGCCGCGCTATTGAGCAGTGAATTAAATGAGCTAAATACAGCACCTAGCAATACGGCCAAAAAGAACCCAGATAAATACTGTGGAAGCACTTCTTTCACTAAATGTGGGTAAGCTAAATCGATAGTGGGTAGGCTTTCGTGTTTATAAAGATGGTAAGCAATAACGCCTGGGATCATCATCATAAACGGTACTAACACTTTAAAGTACCCTGAAAACAACACGCCTTTTTGCCCTTCTACTAAGTTTTTAGCGCCCAGCGTACGCTGGATCACGTACTGATTAGTACCCCAATAAAACAAATTAGCGAGGATCATACCTGTAAAAATAGTGCCAAATGGCACGGGATCATCCTCGCTACCAATAGCGTTGAGTTTTTCTGTATCGGTGTTTACAAGGGTGCTTAACCCTTCTGAAAAACTACCGTCGCCTAGTGCTATCAAACCTAGTGTGGGCACTAGAATACCAATAATTAATAACCCAACACCGTTAATGGTATCTGATACCGCAACCGCCTTTAAACCGCCAAAAACAGCGTATATAGCGCCAACTGAGCCCACTGTAATAATGGTCACAATCAGGCTTGCTTCGTAACTCATATTTAATAAGGTAGGAACATCAAACAGCCTAAGTACGGCTATTGATCCTGAGTACAAAACCGAAGGGATCGTTATAAAACAATACCCTACCATAAATAAGATCACCGTCATGCGGCGTACGGTATCGTCAAAACGATCTCGTAAAAATTCAGGCAAGGTAGAAAACGCACCCGCTAAATAACGAGGCAAAAAGATCAACGCCATAATGATGGTTGATACTCCCGCGGTTACTTCCCAAGCCATTGAGCTTAGGTTGTAACCATAGGCTGAGCCATTGAGGCCAATTAGTTGCTCTGCTGATAAATTTGTGAGGATCATCGACCCTGCTATAAACGTACCCGTTAAACCACGACCCGCTAAAAAGTAGCCATCTTGGGTGTTAACTTCCCCTTTGGTTTTTTGGTACGAGATATATCCCACCAGCGCCATAAACGCCAAGCACGATAGCAGTGTCATGGTAATGTTCATACCTTCCATCTTGCGCCCCTTTTAGCTCACTTTACTCGGTAAAAAGTAAGCTAATATCTTTATTATTGTGTGTTGTATGTGTGTAGTGTGTGTTTTTTATTAAGCCGAGATTTATTTAGGCCATGCTGTTAATTGGCTCATGTCTTGTTCTGTGTGTTGAACCTCTGGGCCAAGCATTAGGCTGTCGCCTTCGCGTACAAATACTGCCATTTCTTCAAGTGCGAGTGTGTGTTCGTAGTACTTACCACCTTCGTAAGATTGTTTATCAGGAAAGCGAATCCAGTTGCCTTGTGGTAAATAAAACTTCACTTTACCGTTTGGCACGACACACGGCACTACTAACAATTTTTCACCGCACATAAATTGCTGATCAAAACTATGCGCTAGCACATCATCAGGAAATGCTAAAACCATTGCACGCTGAATTGGTAAGCCAGTTTGCTGTGCTTGTATGGCACTTTGCTCTAAATAAGGAATAAGTTGGTAGCGCAATTTAAGTGCTGCAAATACCGCATCACTTGCTTGCTCTGTGTAAGACCAAGGTTCGCGAGGACCAATACCATGTAAGCGCATATGTGCGCTAAATACCGAGGCTTGTGCCCAGCGCACGTAAAGTTCTGCGTCGCGGGTGTCTTTGTAAAAACCACCAATGTCGGTTGCAAAAAATGGCCCGCCCGACA